>JAPPKI010000251.1 GCA_028820035.1 bacterium
GCCTCGCGGCGAGAGGTCATCGCCTCCGCCGCCCGTCAGTCCCCTTCAGGGATGGGTGCTGATCCCAATCCGAGAGCCAGCTGCGAATTCACGCTCAGTCCCCTTCAGGGATAGTGGGCACCTCGACGCCGGGGCCGTAGTAGATGAACAGGTTGGCGATCAGATCCTCGATGCCGTCCCGGGTGCCGCCCTTGGCCAGGTCCACGGTGATGATGTTGCTATTCACATGGATGGCGTCGATGCCACCCCGGTCGAACAGGCGGCGAGCCAACTCGTCCACCGGCCGCTCCCCGGCCACTTCCCGCCCGGCGGAGTAGTGCTCATGGCCGGTGCCTGTGATGCTCCGGTTGATCTCATAGCGAATCACCCCCGGACGGCTCGTCGCCCTCTCCACAACAGTCACCGGCTGCCCCATACGCCCCGAGATCGTACCCGGTAGCCGCTACCGCACGGTCAATCAGAACGGCAGGGCGGTGTCCGGACCAGAGGGGATGCGGAGGTGGGACCAGCCGTGGGTGTCCATGAAAGCCCAGGAACAGGGAGTCCGCCATAGATCCAGGGTGGAGTTTGCCGTGGTTGTGTCAGTTATCCCAGAGCCAGTCCAAGTCTGAGAATGCGAGCGCCTCGCCGAAGCCCTCGATGTTGTCGCGGACGTTCAGTATCAGGCAGCGATCGTCGCCCCCATTCTTTGGACCTCGGAGACCCCGTCCGATCATCTGGAAGTAGAGGTTGGGGCTGTAAACCGGTCTGGCGACGATGATGGCGCGAGTCTTCGGAGCGTCAAAGCCCTCGCGGAACACTGCGTAGTTGACTAGCGCCTGTATCTCCCCGCTGCGGAACTCCTCGACCACTCGTCGGCGAGTCGCCGGTTCGGTCGTTCCGCTCACAGGCCGGGCGGTGATCCCAATCCGGTTGAGCAGCGCAGCCAGAGTCTGGGCATGCTCCACTGACGTGGCAAATATCAATGTCGACCAATCGGGTTCGATGTGTTTTTCGTACGCCTCGATGATGTGTCGTGTCCGCTCGGTGTTGGCAGCAATCCGATCCTCGACGCTCTGAGGCAGCCAGCCTCTCCGGGGGACCCCCTGTTCAGGCTTCGGCACGAACTTTCGTATCTCTTCCCAGTCGCTGTCACTCAGTTCAAATGTCCCACCCTCGATCAACTCGTGATTGGCGCGGGCCAGCACTCCTTCGTGTTGCAGCTCTTGGATTACTTCCTGGGGATCGTCGCTTCGGAACGCTCCTCTATCCAACCGATTCTCCCCGTAGCGTCTCGCCAGCCACTTCGTTTCGGCTTCATCGTGGCCGCGATAGGGCGTGGCGGTGAGGCCGAGCAGACGGGGCTCCTCCTCTTCCTGTCGATACGTCAATCCAATCTCTCTCATTACCGACGTGGATGTCGGCGAGATCGACCGATGGGCCTCGTCAAACACCACTAGCTGGAAATCCCTCAGAAACCCATACTCCTTGCCCCAGCGGGAGAGCCGTGAATGGAGCGTCTGGACGGAGGCAACGACCACATGCAAGTCGCTGGATGGCAAAGGCGCAGGCTGCACTCCCCATAGCCTTGAAATCCTCAACTGCTTTGCTTCAATTCCCTCGCTTCTCCACACTTCCTCCCATGCCTGCACCGCCTGCTCGCACAGTTCGTCGCGGTCGGCAACCCAAAGAACTCCGCTGGGAAAGCCGTCATCGCGGATGGCCTCGACAACTGCCTGCACCGCAACCCGGGTTTTCCCCGAGCCGGTTGGCATGCTGATCGTCCCGCGCCGCTGAGCACCTTCGTTCTGGCCTGAGAGAAGCATCTCTCGCAAATTCGCTGCGACCTTCTTCTGGTAGGGGTGCAACTCTTTCAGTGACCGGGGGCCCTCAACCTCCATGAACGCCGGACGGCGCCTCCTCTGTTCTCCAGCCCACTCGTCGGAGAACCCGAGCGAGCGAACGAATTCCAGCTCGGCTCGCCCCCCAGCCCACTGTCGCGGCGGATCAAGGTGACCCAAATGTTCCTTGAATTGCCTGAGGGCATCGGTGTGGTGGGTCGCGATCGCTGCTTCCGCGATATCAAGACCTGTCAGAGGTCCCTGCTCATCCTCTAATACGGCCAACAGCGAGCGTGGGAGTCGTGAACGCAGGTTATCTTCGCCAACGGCCGCAAGAAGGCGCTCTGAGTCGGTGGCAAACTGGCGAACCTCTTTGCGCCAAGCCTTTACTTCTGCCGGGGTTCTGCGTTGCAACACAGCGATGATGTCTGAGTCCGATAACACGAGTTCCAGCGCACTCGCCACGAGTTTCAACGCTCTGCGCTCCTCGTCGTAAACGTCGATCGCGACATAGATGTTGGGAGCTTTGAATATGCACTCTCTTGCGCAGCCAGCGACACGGATCTGCTCGCAGTGAACAAGTAGTGTGTCTGTCTGGCTGGCTGGCTGGCTGGCTGAAAGATACTCCCCTAGATGGTTAGTTCCAAGGGGTTAGTGGTCGTAGGCGGTGGGTGAGCGTGCTGG
>JAPPKI010000497.1 GCA_028820035.1 bacterium
CATCGACTACGCCCGCAACGTGTTGGGCCTGGCCAACGCCCATTCCAGCGAGTTCGACCCCAGCACGCCGTGGCCGGTGATCGACCTGATGGAATCTCAGCGCGGAATCACCGACAAGGGCGGCACCATGCGGCTGGGGGCGTGCCTGGCCAAACTCCAACCGGGAACCAAGGTGGCCGAGGTGTACGGGGCCGAGGTGGTGTCAGAGCGCCACCGCCACCGCTATGAGTTCAATCCCAAGCTCCGCGGCCGCTTCGAGGGCACCGACTTCGTGCTTGCCGGCGAGTCGCCCGACGGCCTGCTAGTGGAGTTCATCGAACTCGACGGTCACCCCTGGTGGGTGGGAACCCAGGCCCATCCCGAGTTCAAGAGCCGCCCCGACCGGCCCGCCCCGCTGTTCTGCGGCTTGGTGAAGGCCGCGTTGGATCGCCAAGAGAGCGCAATGGCTGCTGATGAGGACGCTCGCTCCAGTGCAGGGGAAGAGGTCCCAGAGCAGGCCGAGGCGGTACCCGAGGCCTCTACCGCAGCCCATCGTTGAGAGACTGCGAAGTGGCGGGAGTCGAAAATGGGGAAGGCTTCACCCCGATTGGAGAGCGACAGGGGTGGCAAGGGCGAGTGGTGTCGCTGAGCGTCGCCGAGATCAGAGCCCCCGATGGCTCGATCTATGAGAGGGAGATCGTCCGCCATCCCGGTGCTGCGGTGATCGTGCCCATTGACGGCGAAGAGGTCATCATGGTCCGCCAGTATCGCCCCGCGGTGAATCGGGAACTGCTGGAGATTCCTGCCGGCAAACTCGACAGCAAGGACGAACCCCCGGAAATGACGGCCCAGCGGGAGCTGGAAGAGGAGATCGGCAAGCGAGCCGGACATCTGGAGCTCTTAGCCGTCTTCCACAACTCTCCCGGATTCTGCGACGAAATCACCCACTGCTATCTGGCCACCGATCTGGCCGATGCCGATCGCCGTCCTCACGGCATCGAGGAGCAGCACATGGCCATCGAGCGCATCAAGTTGGCTGAAGTCACGAACTTGGTCGCCTCCGGGGAACTGGCCGACGCCAAGTCGATCGTCGGTCTGATGCTGGCCCGAGAGCACCTGCGGTGAGTCCCCAGTGCCTGCCACGGTGAGTGCAGGGGGTGGGGTTGAGGAGTTCTTGGATTGGCTGGTGCTGGAACGGGGCCGCGCCCCCCGCACTTGTGAGGCCTATCGCCGAGACCTGAACGGCTACTGCGAGGTCTTGGCCTCACGGGGCCGCAGCCCCAACACGGCCAGCGAAGAGGACATCTTGGCGTTCATGGGCCACCAGCAGAGCCGGGGAATGGCCCCAGCATCGGTGAAGCGGGCGATGACCGCGGTGCGGACCTTCCACCAGTTCCTCGTCATGGAGGGTCTGCGCGCCGATGACCCCGGTTCCCATTTGGAGCTTCCCACGGTGCCCAAAGCCGTGCCCAAAGCGCTGAGCGAGGCCGAAGTGGAGGCCATCCTGGACGCTGTGGACGGCACCGATCCGGTGTCACGGCGGGATCGGGCCATGTTGGAGATGCTCTACGGCACCGGTATGCGCATCAGCGAGCTAGTGGGGATGTCGCTGACTGACTTGGACATGAGCGAAGCCACCGTTCGGGTTCTGGGAAAGGGCCAGAAGGAGCGGGTACTGCCGGTGGGGCGATGCGCCCTTGAGGCGCTCACTGCCTGGCTGGTTCCGGCCGGCCGGGGAGAGATAGAGCCGGAGCGCTGGGCATCCCAGCACGACCAAGAAGCGGTTTGGCTCAACCAGCGGGGTCGGCGCCTGACCCGGCAGGGCGCGTGGGGTGTGGTGAAGAAGAAGGCTCAGCAGGTGGGGTTGGGCGCCAAGGTCTCCCCTCACGTGTTCCGCCACTCATGCGCTACCCACATGTTGGATCACGGTGCCGACATCAGGGCGGTGCAGGAGATCTTGGGCCATGCCTCCATCAGCACCACGCAGGTGTACACCATGGTGTCCAAGGAGAAGCTGTGGGAGGCCTATCGCGCCGCCCATCCTCGGGCGGTCTTGGACCGTTGATCCACCTGATTCGTCGCTTCTTTCAGTCGATTGTCGACAAAGATCCCGATCCCGTCCAAGAAGCCTGGCTGCTCGGCCTGCTCAGCGGCGCTGAGTCTGCGCTCTACCTACAGATGAGTCCGGCCGACCGCAGCCACGCACTGCGCTCGGCCCGATGCCCCGCGCTGGTGGACGATGCCCAGCGGGTGGCGGCGGCGCTTCACGACGTGGGAAAGGTCCATGCTGGTCTGGGGACTTGGGCTCGTGTGGCAGCCACCCTGGCGGGAACGGCTTTTCCCAGCCGTCTACGGGGCCGATGGGCCGATTACCGGGATCACCCTTGTCTGGGTGCTGCCATGCTGCTTGAGGCGGGCAGCGCCCAGATCGCTGTGGTGTGGGCTGCGGAACACCACCTTCCCATTGGCAAATCCTCCCTGTCTCCCGAAGTGGCTACCGCCCTGGCTGCCGCAGATCAATAG
>JAPPKI010000457.1 GCA_028820035.1 bacterium
TCGTCCACGTCGTAGTGGACGTCTCGCCGCAGACCCCGCACCACGCTGGCGAACTTGTAATACGTCTTGGCTGCATCGGCCAAGCGCCCGCTGATGATGAGGGGGGTGCGGGCCTCGTCGATGAGGATCGAGTCGATCTCATCCACGATGCAGTAGTTGTGGCCCCGCTGTACCCGGCGGTCGGCCGACATGGCCATGTTGTCCCGCAGATAGTCGAAGCCCATCTCGTTGTTGGTGCCGTAGGTGATGTCGCAGTCGTACTGCTCGCGCTTGAACTCAGAGCCCCGCTCGCCGGGAACCACCAGCCCGACGGAAAGGCCCAGCCACCGATGGATGGCCCCCATCCAGTCGGCGTCGCGAGCGGCCAGGTAGTCGTTCACCGTCACCACGTGTACGCCCTTGCCGGCCAGGCCGTTCAGGTACACCGGCAGCGTGGATACCAGGGTCTTGCCCTCACCGGTGCGCATCTCGGCCGCCCAGCCGAAGTGAAGGGCCGCGCCCCCCATCAGCTGCACGTCGTAGTGGCGCTGGCCGATAACCCGCCAAGCCGCCTCCCGCACCACGGCAAAGGCCTCTATGAGCAAGTCGTGAAGATCCTCGCCGTTCTCCAAGCGCTGGCGGAACTCCCCGGTACGGCCTCGCAGCGCATCGTCGGACAGCGCTTTGACCTCGGGTTCGAGCGCGTTGATGTCGGGCACCAGGCTCTCCAGTGCCTTGATCTTCTTGCCCTCACCAGTGTTCAGGACCTTCTGAAACACGCCCATGCCAGGCCCACTCTACTGTTGTGCTGGCGCGATTTAGTCAACGGAGCCAGCCAGAAACGTGTTGGCGGACTACCTCCGAGAGCGGGCCGGAACTCCGCTCGCCAGATGTGTGGAACTCAGCTGGCCCGGCGTTCTCGGGAGTGGTGCTGGCGATCCACCCGGCGGGTCTTGGTGCGGCGCAACTGGCGCTCCAGCTTGGCGATGGCCCGATCCAAGGCCGCAAAAGGGGTGGGACCGTTGACCCGACTGCGGATGTGATAGCCGTGGCCCTCCAAGGTGACCTCGCAGATGTCGGGTTCGGCGATGCGGGGGTTCTTCTCCTCGCTGAACCGAACCGTGGCGTGATCGATACCCGATAAGTAGCGGCTCAACTTGCCCACCTTCGTTCGGGTGGTCTCCCCCAGTCTCTGCGACACCTGAATCCCGCTGCTGCTGATGGTCACGTCCATTGCGGCTCCCTTTCGGCTGGGGTTGAGTTGTGGGTTCTCATGGTAACCACACCGGGCGGCGGTCGTGCGGAAGACGGCGTGTAGGGGAGCGGCGTGGCGCCGGCCACCACCGCGTCCACCCGTCCGGCACCGGCCCGAACCAGGGTGGATGCCGCGGCCTGGAGCGTGGCCCCGGAGGTGACCACATCGTCTACCAGCAGTACCGAGGCTGGCGGGGGGCGGTGGGGAGCAAAGACAGGGGCGCAAAAGCGCTGGCTGCGGCTTCGACCGGTCTGGCCTGCGGCGTCGACTCGCTTCAGCAGGGGAACGACACACAGCCCGGTCTCTCGGCCCAAGGCTCGAGCCAAAAGCTCAGCCTGGTCGAAACCCCGCCGCCGGCGTCGCTGGGAAGACGTCGGCGCCCACGTCACCGAGTCGACCGCCAGACCCGGCGGCAAGACTTGAGCCATGGCTGACGCCAGCCACCTCACGCAAGACCGCTGGTTGCGGTACTTGAGCCGAGCCAGAAGCTCCCGGCCTGCACCCACGTAGGCGAAGGCCGCCCACAGCCCGGCCAGCGGTTCAGGCGGGGGCATCTCCCCCACTGCTCGCATATCGGCCGTGCAGCGCCGACACGGCGATGGCCCCGGCCCTCCGCAACCAGCGCACGTGCATGGAAATAACATGACCGCACCCTAAAAGCCATCAGTGACACATTCTCCTGCCCATTCAGGCCCCTGGCCGGTGGTTATTCGATGCTGTCGCTGATGCCTTCTTCGGTTATGTAGCCGTTGACCAGTTCGGCGGGGGTGACGTCGAAGGCCCAGTTCTGGGCGGCCATCCCCTCGGGGGCGAGCCGCACCCCGCCTACTTCGACCACCTCGGCGCCGGGTCGCTGCTCCACCACGATGTCCGAGCCCGATGTGGTAGCCGGGTCGATGGTGGACGTGGGCGCGGCCACATAGAAGGGCACGCCGTGGTGCCGGGCCAGCACCGCCAGCGAATAAGTGCCGATCTTGTTGGCCACATCGCCGTTGGCCGCGATGCGGTCGGCGCCCACGATGGCCAAGTCCACCTCGCCGGCGGCCATCAGCGATCCGGCCATGGCATCCACCACCAGGGTGGCCGGGATGCCGAGCCGCTGAAGCTCCCAGGCGGTGAGCCGGGCGCCCTGCAATACCGGCCGAGTCTCGTCCACCCACACCGACGGCTGACGCCCCGCATCGTGGGCCGAGCGGATAACCCCCAGTGCGGTCCCCCACCCCACACAGGCCAGCGATCCGGTGTTGCAATGGGTCAGCACCCG
>JAPPKI010000395.1 GCA_028820035.1 bacterium
GTCCAAGCCGGGGGCGCTCCAGGACTTCTTCCGGGGCCGCAACAAAGACGGGGTGGACGTGAAGACCATGTTCGGCGAGCTCGACCCTATCTCCGAGCGGCCGGAATACCGCGACCGGGACAAGCGCCTGGAGTTGATGGACACCCAGAACATCGAAGCCGCTCTCTTCTTCCCCACCCTGGGCGTGGGTATGGAGCAGTCGCTGCGCCATGATCCTCCCGCCGTGGTTGCTGCCTTCACCGCGTTCAACCGGTGGATGCTGGAAGATTGGGGCTTCGCCTACCAAGAGCGCATCTTTGCCGCTCCGGTGATCTCCATGATCAACGTGGAATGGGCCGTCTCCGAGGTGGAGTGGGCCTTGGAGAACGATGCCCGCATGGTGGTGATGGTGCCCGGCCCGGTACCCACCCTCGACGGTGGAAGCCGCTCACCAGCCATGCCCGAGTACGACCCGGTGTGGGCCCGCATCGCCGAGGCCGGGATCACCGTGGGCATGCACGGCGGCGACGGCGGCCTGCACGAATACAACGAGATGTGGGAGCCGACCGAGGATTTCCAGTCGTTCCGCACCTCCACGTTCAAGCAGATCACCGGCCACGACCGCCAGATCTTCGACACCATGGCCGCCCTGGTGTGCCACGGCCTCTACGACCGCCATCCCAACTTGCGGATCGCCTGTATCGAGAACGGCGGAATGTTCGCCCCCCGCTTGGTGGAGGAACTGAAAATCGCCTACGGCAAGATGCCCCAGGAGTTCCGAACCGACCCGGTGGATCAGTTCATCGACCATGTCTGGGTTTCGCCCTACTACGAGGACGACATCGACCTGATCAAGGAGACCATGGGCGCCGACCACATGCTGTTCGGCTCCGACTATCCCCACGCCGAGGGACTGGAAGTGCCCACCGACTTCATCTACGACATCCCCAACTTCACCGACGCCGAGGCCAAGGCCATGATGCGGGACAACGCCTGGGACGTGATCACGCCCCGGTCCGTATTGGCTGCCTGAGCGTCGATCCGCCTACCCGAACCAACGACTCCAAAGGACTTAATAATGGGCATGCCCACAGACATTCCGATCATCGACACCATGATCGGGTTTCCCAAGCCCGACTTCTCCACCTACGACTTCATCCGGGCCCAGACCAAAGACGACCAGACGTCGGAGGAGTTCGACTTCCCAGTGGAGTACATGTTCAAGGGAGTGCCCAAGGAGCTGTACGGCACCGAAGACGACCCCGTTCAGGTAACGCTCAAGGAGATGGACCGGTTCAACATCGAGCTGGCCCTCATCTCCTGCGAGGACGAGACCGGCCAGCGGGCGCTGAAGGACTACCCCGAGCGGTTCATCCCCTCCATGAACGTCGACCCCAACGACGTGATGGGTGAGGTACGCCGCATGAACCAGCTTCACCAGGAGTGGGGCGTGAAGGCAGTGGGAGCGTTCCCCGCGGGCTGCTTTCCCCAGGTGCCCATCGACGACGCCAAGTTCTACCCGATCTACGCCAAATGCGTGGAACTCGACTTGCCCATGTTCGTGTGCGCCGGCGTGCCCGGCCCCCGATTCCCGTTCTCGCCCCAGCACGTGGAGCGCATCGACCGGGTCATGTACGACTTCCCCGAGCTCACCTTCGTGACCCGCCACGGCTGCGAGCCGTGGGAGGACCTGGCGGTGAAGCTCATGCTGAAGTGGCCCGGCCTGCACTACTCCACCTCGGCGTTCGCCCCCAAGCACTACCCCGAGTCCATCATCCGCTACGCCAACACCCGAGGAGCCGAGAAAGTGATTTACGCCGGCTACTTCCCGATGGGATTGTCGCTGGAGCGGATCATGACCGACATGAAAGACGTTCCCTTCCGGGACAAGGTATGGCCCGGCTTCCTGCGGGAGAACGCCCGCCGGGTTCTCAAATTGGATTGAGCGACAGGAGACAGCACATGAGCGATCAGCGCGTCGAGCAGGACTGGGAGACCCCTTCCCTAGAGGAGATCCCGGTCATCACCAAAATGCATGTGGAGGCCATGGAGTCCAGCGACGACCCCGCGGTATGGGGCGTGGCGGGCATGCACCATGTGCTGATCCGCACCGTCGGACGCCGCTCGGGCAACGAGCACAAGGTGGCCCTGCCCTACTGGCGAGATCCCGATGGCCACCGCATCGTGGTGGCGTCTTACGCGGGGGCCAAGGCCCATCCCTCGTGGTACTTCAACCTGGCCGACAAAGAGGCCAACCCCGAGCTGCTGATCACCGATGAGGGCCAGCACTTCTGGGCGGTGGCCGACATCTGCGAGGGTGACGACTACGCGGCCACCTGGGAGGGCCTGGTGGCCGACCGGGCTTGGTACGCCGACTACCAGGCCAAGGCACCCCACCGCCAGATCCCCCTGGTGCGGCTCGTCGAGCAGCGCCCCGCTTAGGATCGGCGACCATGGCGAATCAACCAGTCCGCACCCTGCCGCCCGCCGGGGCCATCCAAGACGAGCGCGAGATCG
>JAPPKI010000092.1 GCA_028820035.1 bacterium
GATCCTGACCGCCTCAACGAAGCGGCGCGCGGCGTGCCGGGCGCCATCCCCATAGTGGGCGACGTATCCCAGGCTGCCGGCGCGACCGCTCTGGTGGATGATGCCGCGGAGACCCTAGGCGGCATCGACATTCTTGTCACCAACGCCGGCGGGCCGCCCGGGGGCAACTGGGCCGACACCGACACCAGCCTCTACGCGGCGGCACTCGAGTTGAACCTCATTTCGGTGGTGGCCATGACCAAGGCGGCGGTGCCCGCCATGCAGGCCCAGGGCTGGGGCCGAGTACTGGCAATCACCTCGGTATCGGTTCGCCAGCCGCTGAACATGCTCATCCTGTCCAATACCGCCCGGGCCGGGGTAACCGGCTACCTCAAGACGATGGCCAACCAGGTGGCGGCCGACGGGGTAACCGTCAATTCGCTTCAGCCCGGCTATCACGCTACCGACCGCCTTCAGCAGCTGTTCGGCGACCGGATTGCCGATCTAGAGTCAGCGGCCGCCACCCGATCCGTGGGCGACCCCGAAGACTTCGGCCGGATAGCCGCCTTTTTGTGCTCAGAGCACGCCCGGTTCATAACCGGCGCAGCCCTCCCGGTGGATGGAGGCTTCAGCGCCGGCCTGCAATAGGAAAAAGGAGAAGACATGATTCGACACGTCGTGATGTTCAAATTCCGAGATGATGCCGACGAGGCCCAGCGTCAGGCGGTGCATGACGCCATCGCCACCATGCCCGAGGCCACCGGCGTCACCGATGCCTACGAATTTGGGCCCGATCTGGGATTGGCCGAGGGCAACTTCGACTTTGCAGTCGTGGGTGATTTAGCCGATCAAGACGCCTACTTGACCTACCGCGACCACCCCGACCACCAGCGGATCGTGTTCGACATCATCCGCCCGGCCATCACCGACCGAGCCGCCATCCAATTCGAGATGCCCTGAACTTTACTGCCGCGCCCGACCGCATCCTTCGGCAACCGGGCGAACATGGACGGATGCATCCTCCAAGCTGAAGACGAAAACGCCGAAACCAGCACCATCCCAATTCTCTACAGAAACCATGAGCCAGCGGCGGTTGGCGCTGACGGCTGAGTTGATGAACGCTGCTTCGTCGCCTTTTGGAAGGAAAACAGCGCTGTTATGGGTGGATTCGCCCCACAGGCCCCGGATTTCGTTTGAGGCGACAAAGTCGTTCTGGATCGCCTCTTCCCACGAGAAGAAAGCACTGGGCAAGAACACATGGATGACGGGGACGAGACCGGCGTAGAGGCGTTGACCCGCCACGCTGCCGCGCTCGAAGTCGAGGAATACCTCGAGACCCTCTCCACCGCATCTCACGAATAGCCAGTCGTCGCTGTCGCCATCTGGGAATCCCCTGTTGTGAAAGTAGGCGGAGACTCCTGCGATGCGGCCGCCGCCATCTAGTTCGGTGCTCACCCACTCGTGAGCGCCGCTGGGCAAGGTGGGCCGCTGCCCCGTCGTGCCGCACACTCCGGCAGAAGGTATCCCGGCGTAGCGGACGAACAAGTGATCAGCCGCGCAGCGGAAGACATCATTGTGTACGCAAGCGTCGTAAACCCGCGGATCCGAGTGAGTCTGGCATGCCTGGATCGAAGGGTGAAGGGCCACAAGGGCATGGGCGGTCTCGTGCAGGATGGTCTGCAAGGACGAGTCGAGCCTTCGCAGGTGATGGCTGCTGTGCTGGTAGCAGGCAACGATCACCCCTCCCTCAACCGCAGTGGCGCAGGTGGCGCCTGCTGGTGCCACCTCGCTGGTTGGCGGAGTGGCCGGCTTCCCCTCCACGTCGATTTCCGCCCAGATCTTCTCTACCAATGACTGCCCATCGGCCTCCGAAAGGGAGTGGTTGTAAATCCTGTTGTCCCAGAAACCGTCCCAAGCGCACCTCTCCCACTCAAATGATCCGGATGCAATTGTGTGGGCACACCGCCCCGATGGCGGAGCGACCGCCACTTTGATCTGCTCTTGAATCCGGGTAGGAACACCGCCAACGCACCCGCCGGGCACAGCCTGGGTGTCGATGACGAAGCGACAGCGGTAGACGTTGAGAAGTGCTTCTTGGGCGACCACCAATTCATCGCGTACGGCCAAGTCGTCGGACGTGGGCGTGCCGATGAACGGAGTTGGTTCAGTCGCGGGCCGAGCCGGCTGGTCACCTTGACACCCGCCGGGCACAGCCTGGGTGTCGATGACGAAGCGACAGCGGTAGGCGTTGAGGAGTGCTTCTTGATCTGCGACCAGTCGGTCGCGGACTTGGATGTCAGCCAGAGATGGTGGGCCCTGTGCCGCCGCGGTGCCGATCATGGCGGTGGGCAAGACGGCGACGAGCGACAAAGCCAGGCCTGCAAACATCAATCTGGCCACAACCATGCCTGTCAAACCTTGTCGCGGGCATACCCTCTGCGGAATGATATTTTAGTCTCATGAGCGCACCCAGGCGACGCAGCAACGCGGCAATCTCTCGCCACGCGGCAATCTCTC
>JAPPKI010000295.1:0-2038 GCA_028820035.1 bacterium
ACCTTCTTGAACGACGTTGATGAGGCAATCAAAGACGTGGAGTTCATCGCGGCCAACAATCTGCGCGGCGGCGTGCTCATCTCGGCCATACCGCCCGACTGCAAAGACCTCGCCCCCCTGTACGACCCGGCGTACGACCCGTTCTGGGCCGCCTGTGAAGACCTCGGTGTGATCGTTAACAGCCACGGGGGCACCGGCGTGCCCAACTACGGCAAGTACTCGGTGTCCGATCTGCTTTTCATCACCGAGGTGAGCTTCTACTCCCACCGGCCCTTCTACCAGCTACTGCTGTCGGGGGTGTTCGAGCGCTTCCCCAAGCTCAAGTTCGTGATGACCGAGCAGGGCTGCGCCTGGCTGGTGGGGGCCCTGTCCCATATGGACGAGACCCTGGCCAAGATCCGCGACACCGGCCGGATGGGCGAGATGCGCTACGACGAGAGCCACATCCTGCCCAAGAGCGCCACCGAGTACTTCCAGCAGAACTAATCGGTAAAGCCATTTATCAGGGGGAACATCTTATTTGGTACCGCTTTGGTATTGCTTTGAGTGGTACCAAGAGGTAGAGTGGCTCGCATGGAGACGAACCCAACCACTACAGGCAACCTCACCCCGGAGTTCATCGAGCAGGTGGACCGGCCCGGCAGGTACGGCGACGGCAGGGGCGGCAACGGCCTTTCCCTGATGGTCAAGCCCGCTGCCAGGGGCGGGGTCCGCAAGACCTGGCAGCAGCGCACCCGCATCGACGGCAAGCCCAGCAACATCGGGCTTGGCAGCTATCCGGCGGTGTCGCTCGATGAGGCCAGGGCACGGGCACGGGCCAACGCCCAGCCGACCGCAGCCGCAACGACGGCGCAGACCGCCCCCCACTCCCCGCCCGCAGCATCGCCCACCTTCGGCCACTGCGCCGAGCGGTGCTGGGAATTGAAGCGCGGCGACTACAAGCACGACTACCAGCACGCCGAATGGATAGCGACTCTCAAGCGTGAGGCCGGGGCGGTCTGGTCAAGCCCGGTGGCCGACCTCCGAACCCGCCACTTCGCCGAGTTCCTGCTGCCGCTGACTGAGGCCAAGCCCACTGTGGCCAAGAAGGTTCGGCAGCGGTGCGGCGAGGTGATGAAGTGGGCGATGGCGATGGACCACACCGCAGGCGACCCCACTTCGGCGCTGGGGGTGCTGCTGCCCAAGCCCAAGCAGTCGGCCCACCACGAGGCTTGCAGCCACGCCCAGGTTTCCCAGGTGCTCGGCGCGGTGGCTCAGTCATCGGCAACGGCAACGGTAAAGGCCGCGATGGGGTTCCTAGTTCTGACCGCAGCCCGCAGCGCCGAGGTCCGGGGCATGACCTGGGCCGAGATTGACTTGGCCGAGCGGGTTTGGACAATCCCGGCTGAGCGCATGAAGGCCAAGCGCGAGCACCGAATCCCGCTCAGCGGCCAGGCCGTCGAATTGCTGGCCGAGGCCAAACAGCGCACGGGCGGCAGCGGCCTCGTGTTCCCCGGTCGGGTGGTTGGCCGGACCATCGGCAACAGCACGCTTTCGGAGTTGCTAGTCAGCCTGGGCCAGCCCACCACGCCTCACGGCTTCCGCTCGTCGTTCCGGGGATGGTGCGGCGAGACGGGTGCCGACCACCACGCCGCCGAGATGTCGCTGGCCCACGCCGTCGGCAGCAAAGTCGAGCAGGCTTACCTGCGAACCGACCTGCTGGACCGCCGCCGGGTTCTGATGCAGCAATGGGCCGACTACATCTGCCCCCAGGCCCACCAGAACGCCGCCTAAGCCGCTTGCAGGGTTCGGGGGGTGTCCCAGTACCCCCCAAACCCCTGCTGTTGTCCTGGGAGCGGCCAGGTGCCTACGGTGTGCAGATGGCCGAACGGCAGACGGGAACGGAGAACCCAATGCAGCCAAAGCCCGCCCTGGGAGCGCTGAACCCCGCCGCCCTGATCGGGGGGGGGGGGGGGGGGGGCCCCCGCAAACCCCCCCCCCCCCACCCACCGGGGGATCGGGCGGCCGGTGCGCACCCGCCCGCCCCATAACGGCCCGG
>JAPPKI010000295.1:2048-2496 GCA_028820035.1 bacterium
GGGGGGGGGGGGGGCTTACCCCGCTTCCTGAACCCGCCCAGCCCAGCGGCCTTCGGGCCGACGGTTCGGAACGGCCCGCCCGATGACTGACCGGGACCGGCCAGCGGCCCAGCGCCGGGAGCGGGGGCGCATCACAGAGCATTTCGAGCGCGGCCTTGCGCTGGGCGAGACGATGGCCGCGGCAGCGGACAACCCGGCCCAGGTCTATCGGCTGGCGTTGAACGCACTTGATACTGCCGAGCTGCCGGTGGTCCAAGCCGACACCGGCCAGGTGGCCCTGCTCATGGGCATAGTCTCGGCCTGCGCCGAGTGGATCACCGCCGACGAAACCCCCCGAAGCGATCCCGCTGGCGATGTTGCCCTAGCAGACCGGGCCAGGGACTTGGCCCGCAGGCTCGCCGCCGAAGCCGGGGCAATCACCGTAGAAATCAACCCGAACTAGCGCCCG
>JAPPKI010000344.1 GCA_028820035.1 bacterium
GCGCCAGCGTGCTACGGGACACTGAAGAGATGAACACTGCCGAAGTGGTGCGGCGTGACTTGATCGACACCGAGGAGTTCTCCGGGACTCTCGGCTATGGCGATCCTGAAGCACTGCACACCAACACCTCCGGTGTTGTTACCGGACGCCTGCCGACAGAGGGCGATGTGCTCGGTGTTGGCGATGTCCTCTTCGAGGTAAACAGCTATCCGGTTGTGCTGCTCCGGGGAGAGCGGCCCATGTACCGCCCCTTTGAGCGTGACATGGAGGAGGGTCCAGATGTCGAGCAACTCGAGCAGGCCTTGGCCGATATGAGATTACCCGGCTACGAGGACATGACCATCGATGAGGATTTCACCCGAGTCACCGAGGATCTGGTGGAGGAATGGCAAAACCGCCTAGGAGTTGAAGAGACCGGAGTCATCGACATGGGCTTCGTAGTGTTTATCGAAGCCCCCATCCGCATCTCATCGGTGAATGTGATCGAGGGTCAGACGATCTCGGCTCAAGCGGCCGCCTTCACCATCACCGGTCAAGACCAGGA
This sequence comes from bacterium, assembly GCA_028820035.1. Lineage (GTDB taxonomy): Bacteria > Actinomycetota > Acidimicrobiia > Acidimicrobiales > Bin134 > Poriferisocius. The sequence continues at coordinate 545 of JAPPKI010000344.1, forward strand.
GATCGTCAGCAATCTCGACCCTGCCGATGCCGAGATCGTAAACCGGTTGGATCGAGTTGAAGTAGAGCTCCCCGACGGCCGGGTCACCCCGGGTGCAGTCGCAGAAGTGGCCCGAGTGGCCACTCGATTGACCAACCCCCAAACCGGTGCACCGGGTGATCCGACCATCGAGGTGATCATCGTCCTGCTGGACGGAGAGGCATCGGCCCGATTCGATGCCGCTCCGGTGGACTGGACGATCACCAATGAGGTGACCCCCAATGCCCTGGTGGTTCCTGCTTCAGCATTGATCGCCACCGTGGACGGAGGCTTCTCGGTGGAGGTGGTCCAAGAAGGGGCGACAACTCTGGTTCCCGTCGAGGTCGGCACCTTTGTCGACGCTTTCGTGGAGATCACAGGCGGCGATCTCGAAGTGGGCGACCTCGTGCGCATCCCCTAGTGGCGCGACCCCCAGCCGAAACAAGTCTGGGACGCTCTCAGCGAGCATTCTGATGTCGACCGAGCCCCGGAGAGTGCTGGAGCTGCACCAGGTGGTCAAGCACTACCCGGGCACTCCCCCGGTGCGGGCCCTTGACGGCGTGGATCTGGTGATTCGCGCCGGCGAATTGGTGGCAGTGGTCGGACCTTCGGGGTCGGGCAAGAGCACCATGCTGAACATCATGGGGGCGCTGGACCGTCCCAGTTCGGGCGATGTCATTGTGGACGGACAAGCCTTGTCGCGGGTCCGCGATAAAGAAGTGTCCGCAGTACGAGGACGGCGCATCGGGTTCGTATTTCAGCAATTCCATCTACTCGAGGGATTGTCTGCGCTCGACAATGTGGCCACCGGCAACCTCTATCAGGGAGCCAGCCTGCGCTGGAGGCGGCAGATGGCCCGCGAGGTGCTAGAGCGGGTTGGGCTCGGCCACCGAATGGGCCATCGGCCGGGCAAGCTCTCTGGCGGGGAGCGCCAGCGAGTGGCCATCGCCCGGGCGTTGTTGGGCGACCCGGCCATCGTGTTGGCCGATGAGCCCACAGGCAACCTCGATTCTCAGACCACCGAGGAGATCGTCGAGCTCTTCTTGGAGCTCAACCGGGCGGGTTCCACCATTGTGATCATCACCCATGACCGGGATCTGGCCACCAGGATGCCCCGATCGGTCTCCATCCTCGACGGCCGCATCAGCCACGACACGGTGGAAACCTGATATGGCGCGCCGCAAACTACGAATTCGGGCCGCCAACAAGAACGCTTCCCGTAGCAGACTGCGAGTCCGCGACGCTCTGTCGCTGGGGACGCTAGGACTCCGGACTCGGAAGGGCCGCACGGCCATGGCCGCCATCGGCATCGCCATCGGCGTGGCCTCCCTGGTGGCGCTGGTGGGCATCATCAACTCCGGAGAAGCCGACGCCCAGCGGGACCTGCTGGAGCAGGGCATTGACGTGTTGGAGTTGACACCCGGTACATCATTTGCCGACGACCCCGAGCTGCTGCCTGGAGCAGCCGCGGCCATTGACACCCATATGCGAGATCTGGTGGATGTCGTGGCCTCCATTCGTCGAGTACCGGCCACTATGCGAAAAACCGACCTCATACCCGAGGTGGAGACGGGAGGCATCCGCCTCTTTGCCGTCAACGAGGACGACCTGGACCTCTTGATTCCGCTGCGGGGCGGAATGGCGCACGGCCGATTTCACGATGCGGCCACCTTGCAAGTGCCCACAGTGGTGCTCGGATCCGACACCGCCCAGGTTCTGGGTTTCGACGAGCTATACGCCAACCCGACCGTCCACATCTCTGGACACGAGTTTGCAGTGATTGGCGTGCTCGACCCATTCACCATCAGCCAAGGGCTCACCTTGAATCGGGCCGCGCTGATCGGCTTCCCGGTCGCCGAGGAACTCTATGACGCCGACGACAACCCCGAGCGCATCTGGGTGCAGGCCGACTTGGACGTAATAGAGC
>JAPPKI010000430.1 GCA_028820035.1 bacterium
GCCACATCAGGAAGCAACAGGTGGTGCTCCACCATCGCCACCAGCACGTCCACATCAGTGGGCGGGTATCCCATTCGGTGGGCGATGTCGGCCACCAGCACCATGCCCACCTCGGTGTGGTCGCCGGGGTAGCCCTTGCCGATGTCGTGGAGCAGGGCCCCCACCACCAACAGGTCGGGGCGGTCCACTCGATCAACCAGATCGGCGGCCAGGGCCGCGGCCTCGCACAAGTGCCGGTCCACGGTGAACTGGTGATAGGCGTTGCGCTGGGGACGGCTGCGATTGGGGGCCCACTCGGGCAGGATGCGAACGAAAAGGTCCATCTGGTCCAGCGCCTCGATCACCGGGGGGGCAGCGGCGCCGGTCAACAGCAGATCCACGAACATCTTGCGAGCTTCATCAGGCCATTGCTCGGGCATGGGGGCCATTTGCTCCTGGAGCCGCTCCAGGCTGGGACGGTCCATGCGCAGTTTGTGGGTTGCGGCCGCTCGGGCCAAGCGCAGCGCAGTGCAGGGATCAGCGGCATCGGCGTCGTCGGCCAGCACCGCTCGGCCCTCGTGGGTCATCACGCCGGCATCCAGCGCAGTGTTGTTGCGGCTGGCACGGCGGCGCAGCCTCCGGCGCCATTCGGGGGGCAGCTCGGAATCCCGCAGCCACGCCCAGATCTCGTCGCTGCGCCAAGCGATGGATCGGGCCGAGCTGGCGATAGCGGCCATCATCTCATCGGCATCGGCATAGTCCAGCGCGGCAGCCACGCCATCCTGCTCTTGGAGCAGAAGCTGGTCGCCGGGGCGGTCGGTGGTTCGGTGCAACTCCACCCGTGCCGCCAGGATCACCTCGTAGTCCGCCCACAGCGTGCGGCTGTCGGCCTCGTCCATCTCGAACACGGCCTCTTCTGCCCAGCGCAGCGCGTGAACATCTCGCAGCCCACCCCGGCCCTGTTTCAGGTCGGGCTCAAGCTTGTAGGCCACTTCGCCGCTGCGTCGATGGCGCTCGCCCACCCGCTGGGCCAGCATGGGAAGCCACCGCCGAGCGTTGCGCTGCCATTGGGCCGCATTGTCGGCAGTCAGGTCGGCGGACAACTCGGCATCGCCGGCAATATGACGGGCATCCAACAGCGACGTGGCGGTGTCCAGGTCGGTCTTGGCCAACTCCCGGGTTTCCCGAGGCGTCCGCACCGAGTGGCCGAGCTTCAGCCCCTCATCCCAGATCGGATACCACAACCGGGTGGCGATGTCGCCGATGTCGGGGCGATCGCGGTGCAGTAGCAGCAGGTCGATATCGCTATAGGGACACAGCTCGGCGCGTCCGTATCCGCCCACCGCCACCAGCGCGATGTTCTCGCTGTCACCCACTTCCGCCAAGAAGATTCCTTGGAGCCACTCGTCAACCCGCCGGGCCAGCGCGCGGCACAGCACCGCTCCCACCATGCCGCGATCAGCCAACAGCTCATCGCGGCGCAGTGCGCTCGTTCTCGCCTCGCCTACCGCCACTACCCGTTGAGGCTAGTTGTCCATCGCTTCAATAGCGACGTAAGTGTCATCGGCCGTGAGTAGGGTTTCGCTTTTCGTCGGCGCGAGGAGGCGACCCGCAAATACCCAAGGAGGCGTAACACAGGTGTTACGGTTGGATTCGCATGGAGTCGAAGTTGCTATTGAAGGAATTGGACGAGGCACGACGCAGGGCGGGGCTCTCTAAGACAGAGCTGGCCCGCTTGGCTGGGACACAGCCGGCGGCAGTACGGCGGTTGTTCTCAGGGAACGGCCACAATCCTCAGATGTCTACTGTGACCGCCCTGGCTGACGTCCTTGGACATGAGATTCGCGTCGTGCCTAAGTCGAGGGAGGAGCTGGCGGTTGCTGCTGAGCGAGCGACTGAGACCGTGTCGGCCGCTGAGGAGCTTCGAAGAGTGGAGGGAGGTCCGTTTTCGACTGTCCTGGCCGACCCGCCGTGGCGGTTTATGAATCGCACCGGGAAGGTGGCGCCAGAGCATCGCCGGCTATCTCGATACGACACGATGACGACAGCGGAGATTCGGGCGCTACCGATCTCGGAGGTCGTGACTGACAATGCCCACCTCTATCTGTGGGTTCCCAATGCGCTCATCTCCGACGGCCTCCAGGTCTTGGAGTCGTGGGGGTTTACCTACAAGTCGAACATCGTTTGGGCAAAGCGACGCAAGGACGGTGGTCCAGATGGTCGAGGTGTGGGCTTCTACTTCCGCAACGTGACCGAACTGATTTTGTTCGGGGTGCGAGGCAGCATGAGGACATTGCCCCCCGGCCGTCGGCAAGTGAACATGATCGAGACCCGAAAGCGTGAGCACTCCCGCAAACCGGATGAACAGTACGACATCATTGAAGACTGCTCTCCTGGGCCGTATCTGGAGCTGTTTGCCCGCTACTCCAGACCTGACTGGGTGTCTTGGGGCCTTGAGGCTGACGAAGAGGTCACTCCACGCGGGCAGCTCTATCCCGCATACAGCT
>JAPPKI010000462.1 GCA_028820035.1 bacterium
GTTCGCCGACCCGGTTGCGGTGGTCGACGGCGGGCTGGACATCGGCGGCAGCGTCCTGCAAGTGCTGTCAGAGCGCAACCCAGCCGATCTGCCCTGGAAGGACTTGGGTGTTGACGTCGTGGTGGAGTCCACCGGGTTCTTCACCGCTCGCGATAAGGCTTCCGCCCATCTGGATGCCGGTGCCCCGAGGGTGATCGTGTCGGCCCCGGCGTCGGGGGCCGATGCCACCTTTGTGGTGGGGGTGAACGACGGCGACTTCGACCCCGAGAACCACTTGGTGGTGTCCAACGCCTCGTGCACCACCAACTGCTTCGTGCCCATGGTGAAGGTGCTCGACGACGCTTTCGGGGTGGAGCGGGGTCTGATGACCACCGTCCACGCCTACACCGGCGACCAGGCGCTGGTGGATGGTCCGCACTCCGACCTGCGGCGGGCTCGGGCCGCGGCGGCGAACATCGTGCCCACCTCCACCGGGGCCGCTCGGGCGACCGGATTGGTCCTTCAGGCCATGAACGGCCTACTGGACGGCATCGCTCTGCGGGTGCCTATCCCCAACGGTTCCCTCACCGACTTCACCGCCGTGGTGCAGGGCGAGCCTTCGGCTGACGAAGTCAACGCCGCCTTTGCTGTCGCGGCAGCCGACGGACCGCTGTCCGGGGTGCTGGATTACAGCGAAGCCCCATTGGTGTCGTCCGACATCCTCGGTTCGCCAGCCTCTTGCACACTTGACTCCGGGTTGACCATGGCTCTGGGCACCCTGGTCAAAGTCTCCGGCTGGTACGACAACGAGTGGGGCTACTCCAACCGCCTGGTCGACCTGGTGTCCATCGTGGGCGCGGCGGACGGCTGAGCAACGGGGTGCTTCCCACACTCGAATCGCTGAGCGAAGCCCTCGGCGGGCTGAACAGCCGCCGAATCCTGCTGCGAGCCGACTTCAACGTCCCGTTTGGCGACGATGGCCAGATTGCCGATGAATTCCGCATCAAAGCCGCACTGCCCACCATCCGTTGGCTGACAGGCCAGGGGGCACAGGTGGTGGCGTGCAGCCATCTGGGCCGACCAGACGGCAAGCCCGACCCCCGGTATTCGATGGCGCCAGTGCGGGCCCGGTTGGGAGAGTTGGCCCCCGGCGTCGAACTGCTAGAGAACCTGCGATTCGACCTCGGAGAGACCGGCAACGACGACCGACTGGTACAGCAGTTGGTCGACGGCTGCCACGGCTACGTGAATGACGCCTTCGGGGCGTCTCACCGATCTCATGCCTCCATCGTGGGACCGCCCGGGTATCTGCCCAGCGCCGCTGGTCGCCTGCTGGCCAGAGAGGCCGAAGTGCTGCTTGGGCTGCGGACCAACCCGAAGCGGCCGTTCGTGGCCGTGCTGGGCGGGGCCAAGGTCAGCGACAAGCTGGGAGTGATCGATGCCCTCCTGGAGACCGCCGATGAAGTGGTGATCGGCGGGGGAATGTGCTTCACCTTCTTGGCCGCCCTGGGTCACAGCGTGGGCGACTCGCTGCTCCAGGCCGACCAAATCGAGGCCTGCGGTCGGCTGCTGCAATCAGGGGCGGCCATCCGGTTGCCTTCGGACATCACCGCGCTGGCCCCGGGGGAGCATGTGGTGCAGGCTGGGGTGGACCTGCGACCCGACTGGCGGGGTCTGGATATCGGGCCCGGTACCGCTGCGGAGTTCAGCGACCTCATAGCCGAGGCCGGAACCGTGTTGTGGAATGGCCCGATGGGGCTGTTCGAAGATCCAAGATTTGCAGCCGGAACTAAGGTGGTTGCCCAGGCGCTGGCCGAGAGCCGAGCGTTCACGGTGGTAGGCGGGGGCGACAGCGCCGCTGCGGTCCGTCAATTCGGCCTCGACCGCGAGATAGACCACGTGTCCACCGGTGGTGGCGCCTCGTTGGAGCTGATCGAACAGGGCGACCTACCCGGTCTGAAAGCACTGAGAGAATCCGTTGGCACTCATGAGGAGAACCGCAATGGCTGAGCGCAAGCCGCTGATCAGCGGCAACTGGAAGATGCACATGAATCATCTGGAGGCCATCCAGCTCATCCAGAAGCTCTCGTATGCGCTCGACCATGCTGATTACGCCGCTGCCGATGTATCCATCCACCCGCCGTTCACCAACCTGCGCTCGGCCCAAACAGTGCTCGACGCCGACAGCATTCCCATCGCCTTGGGCGCCCAGCACTGCCACTGGGAAGAGGCCGGGGCGTTCACCGGAGAGGTATCGCCAGCCATGCTGGCCAAGCTGGCCGTGAGCTACGTGATCGCGGGCCACTCCGAGCGCCGTCAGCTCTTCGGCGAGACCGACGAGAACGTGAACCGCCGGCTCAAGGCCATATTGGCCGCGGGCATGATCCCGATCATGTGCTGTGGAGAGACCCTGGATGAGCGGGAGGCCGATCAGACCGAGACCCGCATCACCACCCAGGTCGATGCCGGTCTGGCCGGTTTGAAACGGGATCAAGTGGGGGC
>JAPPKI010000315.1 GCA_028820035.1 bacterium
GGTTAGGGGCGAACCATCACTTTGCACTGGTCGGTGGGCGATTTGATGGCCTCGAAAGCAGTACCGCCACCACCTCGCCGGAGAACTCGTGGCCCATGGTGTAGCCGATGGGAAGGTGGTTGACCACCTTCAGATCCGATCCACAGATGCCGCATCCCTTCACGGCCAGGACCAGTTCCCCCGGCCCCGGGGCGGGGTCGTCCATCTGGGCTACTTCCAGCTTCCTGTCTTCGGCGATGACCGCAGCCCTCATCAGGTTCTGTCTCCCCTCCAGCGGCTGGTCACGTCTGTGCTGCTTCCAATTCCTGCTCTACTCGGGCGATCTCAGCCCGGTACCACCCGACCTCTTGGAAGTTGCGGAGACCAAATTGCTCCGCCATCGATTGAAGGGCAGCGAGCTTGGCTGACAGCGCCCCAACATGGGCTGTATCGACGGCCAGAACCATGTCGGCCAGGTGCAGGGCCTCGAGTACCTCACCGGCAGCCAGCCGTTCCTCTGAGCGGGCCACCAGGGCATCGGCCCCCGCCAAGTCCACCACATCGGGGTAGACCGCCTCGGGCTGCGTAGCATAGAGCTCAGCGGTGGACTGATAGGAGAACCAACCGGCCAGCCCCTCCCAGATAGCCCGAACGCCCCAATCCACCCGACCGTAGGTCTCGTTCAAGGGAGAATCTTCGGGGAGGCGGATCTCCTTCATGAGCGTGAAGGGGTCTTTGCCCTCGTTCATCCCGTCGATCACCCGATCCCACACCCACTCCACCCCGTCGTGCATCCGGGTGAGCACCTCTTTGACCTGTTCCTGGCCCACCACCGGCTCGAAGTGCCCGGCCAGGGCGATCTCCGGCTCCAGGTCGCGAACCTCGCGCAGCGACTCCATGTATTGCTGAGCGTCGCGGTATGGCTCGCCCCGCAAGGTGAACAGGTTGGGGAAGGCGTCGATGATGGGGCCCCAAAGGTCGCCTACGAAGGCCGCCCGCAGCTCGGGAACCCACACCGTGAGCCCGTCGGGACCCTCCGCGCCGGGGGTGTGCATCACCTCAAAGGTGAGATCGCCTACCTCAAGGGTGTGGGAGCGGTCGACCACGATGTCGGCCTCGATAGGCGGGGTGGGCTCAACCAGGCCGGATTCGGTGCGGAGGTTCATGGCCGCTCCCCACAGAATCTTGGCCCGATCCACCCGGAACTGGGTCAGTTGGCGGTACTGCTCGTCCCGTTGGAGGCACAGGCGGTGGGCCACCACTTGGGCTCCCTCTCGCGACCAGAGCCGGTGCCCGCCGATGTGGTCCTCGTGGGCGTGGGTCAAAACGATGTAGCGCACCGGATTGCCCGGCACCGCGGCGAGCTGGCGGTGGAATCGGCGGGCGTCGCCAGCCAGTCCGGCGTCGATCATCACGCTGCCCTCGGGCGTGGCCACCTTGTAGGCGTTGGCCGTTCCCACCGCCATCCAAATCCGGTCGGCTACCTCAATCGCGGTCTCGGGGCCGTCCCTCCCAATCAGCTCTGAAACCCGCTCCTCAGCCATCAGTCCTCAACCCAGACCCAGCGTCCCGACGGCGCCGCCACCCCCTCGGGCCGCTCCATGCACTGCACATCAAGATGAATGGGCAGCAGATGCCGCACGTAGAACGCATGGACGGTCACCGTGGGCATCACCAGGTCGCTGTAGCGCTTGATCTCCACCCGGGGATCCTTCTCCTGCCAGGCCTCACACTTGGCCAAGCAGGTGTCGACCTCATCTCGAGTGTCGAACAGCAGCCCAAGATGGTCGAACGGCGGCGGGGCCATGGGCTCCTTGTGCTCGGCCAGCAGGATGAACTGACTGGTGGCCGGATCGGTGGACAGGAGCAGCGCGGTCTGCTTGAGAATCTGGGTGTCGGTCGCCGTCCATCCGAAGACATCGCCGTAGAACTCGCGCACCTCGGCCCGGTATTCGTCGGTCAATGTTCCTAGGGGAAGCGTCAACTCCATGTGGTTGAAGCGCATTTTGGCCATGCCGCAGCGTAGCCTGAGGCGATGTTGCGATCTTCAGCTACCAAGCTGCTCTGGGCGTTGCTGCTGGCCTTGGCCCTGGTGGCCGGCGCTTGCGGGAACGACGACGACGGAGGAGTCGCAGAGTCTCCGCCCACGGCCGCGGCAACCATGGAGGCCACACCTGCGGCCCCCGCACCGGAGCCAACCCCCGAGGCCACGGCAGAAGCCACCCCAGATCCAACTCCCGATCCAACCCCGCAACCCACCGAAGCCCCAACTGCTGAGGCCGCTCCCGAACCCGAACCCACCGAAGCCCCAACTGCTGAGGCCGCTCCCGAACCCGAACCCGAGGACCACCCGTCGGGGTTGGATGTCCAGGCCATCAACGCCGCGGCGGCCGACTGGATGGAAAAGGCTCGAATCCCCGGCCTGGTGCTGGCCGTGGCCTTGGGAGACGAGGATCCGTGGACCTTCGGCTGGGGGGTGAGCGACCTCGCCACCCAAGAC
>JAPPKI010000130.1 GCA_028820035.1 bacterium
GATTCCTGTTGCTGCTGATGCCCGCGGGGGCCGAAACCACCTCCCGAGAGCTGGGCATCGCCTTGACAGCGTTGCTGACCGACGACAGCTGGCTCAACCGGCTCAAGGGCGACTGGTCGCTGCTCGACCAGGTGATCGAGGAGACCCTGCGATGGGAGAGCTCCGCCCCCCTAGCCACCCGGGAGGCCACAGAAGACACCGAGGTGGATGGTTGTCCTATCCCGGCCGGCACCCGCCTGATGATGACCATGACGTCGGCCAACCGCGACGAGCAGGTATACGCCGACGGCGACCGCTGGGACCCCGACCGCGAGCAGCCTGTACCCCACATGGCGTTCGGCTGGGGGCGGCACCTGTGCTTGGGCATGCACTTGGCCCGCCTGGAGATGCGAGTGGCGCTGCCGGCCATCATCGAGCGGCTTCCCGGACTGCGCCTCGATCCCGACACCGATCCGCCGCTCATCCGGGGGGTGGCGTTCCGCGGTCCTGAGGAGCTTCACGTGGTCTGGGACGTCTGAGCGGCTCTGTTGGTAGGCCGCTAGACCACCACGTTGACCAGAATGCCGGAACTCGTCAAACCACCACGTTGACCAGAATGCCGGAACTCGTCAAACCACCACGTTGACCAACTTGGGCGGGCGGGCGATAACCCGCCGAGGCTCGCCACCGTCCAAGTAGCCCTGCACCCTCTCTGATGCCAGCGCCAGCGCCTCGGCCTCGGCCTCGGCGATATCGGCGGCCACCTCGATGCGGTCGCGCACCTTGCCGTTCACCTGCACCACCATGGTCACCGTCTCCAGCACCAGCTTGGCCTCATCCGCAGCCGGCCACGGTTCGGCGTGGATGTTCCCGCCCCGGCGCATCTCCCACAGCTCGGCGCAGATGTGGGGCACCATGGGCGCCATCACCAGCAGCAAAGAGTCGATGGCAAAGGCCAGCGTGTCGTGGTGGGGGCCTTCGTCACGCTGAACGTAGCGGTACAGCTCGTTGGTGAACTCCATGCAACCGGCCACCGCGGTGTTGTACGACCAGCGGTCGAATTCGGCGGTAATGCGGTTGATGAGCCGGTGGGTTGCCGCATCGATGGCCTGATCGGCTTCGGAGACAGGGCCGGAGCGGGCCGGGTTGGCCCGCTCCGCAGTACCGGCGGCCAGCCGCCACAGCCGGCGCAGGAAACGGGCGCAGCCCTCGAGGCCGAAGTCCTCCCAGTCCACATCTTCGGCCGGGGGCTTCACCTGCAAGATGGCCAGGCGCAGGGCGTCGGCACCGTGGGCGTCGATGATGTCCTCGGGTGCCACCAGGTTGCCCTTCGACTTGGACATCTTCCCCCCGCCCATCCGCACCATGCCCTGGGTGAACAGCCGCTGGAAGGGCTCCCGCAGCCCGGCGGGGGCCACCCCCAGGTCGGACAGCGCCCGCGTGAAGAACCGGGCGTACATCAAATGCAAGATGGCGTGCTCCACCCCGCCGATGTACTGATCCACCGGCAGCCACCGCTCCAGCGCGTCGGTGCTGAATGGCAGATTTGGGTTGTGGGGGTCGGCGAAGCGCAGGAAATACCAGGAGGAGTCCACGAACGTGTCCATGGTGTCGGTCTCCCGGCGGGCCGGACCGCCGCAGGCGGGGCAATCGGTGTGCAAGAAGCCGGGGTGGTCCACCAGCGGCGAGCGGCCGGTGGGCATGAAGGCCACATCATCGGGCAGCCCCACCGGCAAGTCCTCGTAGGGCACCGGCACGGCCCCGCACGCCTCGCAGTACACGATGGGGATGGGACAGCCCCAGTAGCGCTGGCGGGACAGCAGCCAGTCGCGCAGCCGGTAGTTCACCTTGCGCTCACCTATGCCCTGATCTTCCAGCCAGTCGATAGCTGCGGCCTTGGCCTCTTGCATCCACAGTCCGTTCAGCCAGTCGCTGTTGATCGACGGCCCGTCGCCGGTGTAGGCCTCGCCGTCGAAGTCCTCGGAGGGTTCCACGGTGCGGATGATGGGCAGGCCGTAGGCGGTGGCGAAGTCCCAGTCGCGTTGGTCCTCACCGGGCACGGCCATGATCGCCCCAGTGCCGTAGGTGGTGAGCACGTAGTCGGCCAAAAACAGCGGGATGGGCTGTCCGGTGAACGGGTTCACCACCCGGGTGCCGGTGTCCACCCCCCGCTTGTCGGCCGGGCCCTCTGCCGACAGACGCTCGAATTCGCTGCGCTCGCCCACCGCGGCGATGAACGCCTCCACCTCGGCTCGGCGATCCTCGGTCACTAGCTCGGGCACCCGGGCGTGTTCGGGGGACATCACCGCGAAGGTCATGCCGAAGCTGGTGTCGGGCCGGGTGGTGAACACCGCAATCCCGTCGACGTCGTCGCGTGGATTGCCGACGGCATCGGCAATCGGCAGGGTGAAGTCGGCTCCCTCGGAACGGCCGATCCAGTTGCGCTGCATGGTCTTGACCCGGTTGGGCCAGTCCACGCCGTCAAGGCCCTCCAGCAG
>JAPPKI010000145.1 GCA_028820035.1 bacterium
GTGCCTTCCGGTTCTGGAGTCGGCTTCAACTTGGTGGTGGCGCTCGTGGATGTCATGGTGGCAGTCGTTGCACACGGTTACAAGGTTGGGGTAGTCGGTTCCACCGCCGTTCTGCCAATGCTCGATGTGGTGGGAGAAACTCCGATTGGCGTCAGCCCCACAGCCCACACACACTTTGTCCCTCACCATCAGTGCGATCCGCTGGGCGTCGCTGGCACAGCGGCGGCGCCGACCCAACCACAGGTCCTGGGTTCTGGCGTTGTACAGCGCCGGAAAAATGTCGGACTCGCGGGCGAGCCTCACAAGCTCTTTGGCCGGCAGCGGTGTCCCGTCGCAGATTCGGGCATCCACTAATTCTTTGTGAACTGCGTCGTAGTCGGCGACCAAGACTAGAGCCACGCCGGCGGCCTTGCCCTTCTCGGGGTGCAGAATCATCTCTTCCAGCGCGTCGGCCAGACGCTGCTGAGGGGATCGGCGGGCTTTGGGATCCTCGTCGCGCCACAGCTCGCGTTCTTTGTCGGTCAACGCTCCGGCGATGCGCGCGCCAGTAAGCGGATCGAACTCGGCGTTGAACACATACATGTCGGTGTCGGGATTCTTGAACATACGGGCACAGCGACGCGTCCGCTTTCTGTCAAACGCGTCCTGGCCGTCGTCGCCGGACAGCTCGTGCTGCTGGCGCCTAAGGGTGCGGGAGAACTCGTCAAACCTCTGTGTTTTGGCAGCCTCCACGAGCTCCTGCTCTCTAATGGGACCCTCTTCGGAGGCGTTGGCAATCAAGCGGGCGTGATCGGCCGGTATCTCGCCTGACGCCAAAGCCTCGGAGGTGTCTGCAAGCTTGGCCAGGCCCTCTGCGGCCTTCACTTCGCGGTGGGCGGCAGATGGAGAAGACCGCAGCACCTCGCGGGCCACACGCTTGGCCCCTGCGGTGTCGTGGCGGCGAGCCACCTCCGCCAATGCCTGCGCCTTCATCCCCGCCAACTTCGACTCAGCCTCGCCCAGAAGCCCGACCCTCTGGCGCAACTCCACCTCAGACATCCCGCCGACGTCCACCGCTTCGACGCAAACCGCTGCCCCACGGCTGCATCGGGCAGTGTTGAAGACCCGAGTCTTGGCGAGGTTCGAAGGCGTAAACTCCATGCGTGTACTCTACCGGCTACCGGTGACAGTTACCCCACGATTTAGCCCTCTAACCAGGAAAAATGTCGGAATATCCCCGCGTATTTCCAGCCTAGACTGGGCCAGCGACAATGGTCGTGCTCCTGTTCTTCAGAACAAAGCCTGTTCGGAAAGGGGAACGTCTACGGTTTCGATGGTGGCCGCGCCAGCGCCAAGCCTGGGCCAGGCCGTAACGAGACCTTCGCAGGCCCGGCCCCTGCGGTGGGCTGCCAGCCGTTAGTGATCCCTGGGCGCTCGTAGAGGCGGATCTTGCTCGCTTCCCGTGACCCACGAGTCTGGCGGGGCCCATTCTTGGAACAGGCTGATTCCTGTTCGGGTGAGCTCGATGTCCATATGGCCAGGCAGCGGATCAATGTCTGGGCTGGAAACGTAGAACCCGAATCGAAACTCCCTTTGCCCTTGGAACACCTTGCGCTTGCGCAACCACCGCGCGTACATCAGTTCATCCCGCTCCAGGAGTTCGTCCGACTCCTTGGGGGTAGGTGCGTCGTCGTAGGCATACTGCACGGGCCCCCAGAAGGCGTTGATCTCATGCGACGCTGCGCCGTTGAGCTTCAGCCACCGGTATATGCCGCACTCAACCTCAATCTTCAGCTGCTGGTGGTTGGAGACGATCGTCCAAGTATCTCGGTCGGGCGGCAAAGAGCCCCTCAGCGATAACCACTCCTCTTTGCTTGCAGGCTCATGTGACAGGCACAACAGAAATGGAGTTGGTACCCCCGAATCGCCGACGGATAACTCTTGCAAGAAGCTCGTTGTTCCTGCCTTGGCACCCTTGATGTGGATAGGCTTGTCTTCGGGCTTGAACTTCAGATGAAAGTCAATCGCCAAGTCTTGGAAGTGCTGGACCATGGTGTCGGGACCCTGCCATTCCATCGTCAACTGCCCCTCGTGCATCATGCGCTGTCCGCCCTCATGGATGTCGCCAATCCCGGCACCCGCCTCAAGATCCCTGAACCTCTTGGCTGAGGTCAACCGGAGTCCGCCGGTTTCCTGGGGGGCATATAGTGACTCCCACGCCCGCAAAAGACGCATCGCTTTCCCTTCTTGACAATCCTGAAGCCAAGATATCGCTAGCTGCTAAAAAAGGGTGGCGACCTGCACAATTGCCAGTCATCTGTACTGATGACTGTTGACCACTGACCTGTCTTTTGTCTAGGCACTGCGCGAAAGTGTGGGATTCGGGGGTTGCTGGCACCGGTTGGGGTCGGGTTGTCAGCAGGCCGCGGGCTTGGAAGTTGTGGGGGTTGGTGAAGCCGCAGGCGGTGCG
>JAPPKI010000300.1 GCA_028820035.1 bacterium
TTTGAATCGGTGCGGCCCAACTCCTCAATGTCCGCAGCCAGCACCGCCGCCATCTCGAGGATGAATTCGTTTGGCGGGATTGGCTGCGGGCCGCTAGTTGTGGAGGCTTATGGATATCGGGGCTCAGTGAGCGCGCCGACAAGCGCGAGGCGATCCCATCGCCTGCTGGCGGCGGTAGCGATCGTGCTCATTTCCGCAGTTGTGGGCGCGATCTGCTCTTCGGCTGGCGCCCAGAGCGAAGTCCAGGTGCGGATTGCCGCCCGCCGGGTTGCCGCCGGGGGAACCGAAGTAGCCGTACAGCCGTACGAAGGCGGCAGCCACTGGGGTGATCGGGTACTGCCGACAGAGCGGTTCTTGTCCGACGACGTGGAGATCGGGCGCTGGCGAAACAGCTCGCCGGTGGCGGTGTATACCTTGGGCGGAGAACAGTGGGTTCGCATTGCCGCCCGCCGGGTTGCCGGCGGGGGAACCGAAGTGGCATTGCAGCAGTTGGAGGAGGGCGTTGGTTGGGGGAATCGGATGCTCCCCACCCGCCGGTTCTTGTCTGACGACGTCGAGATAGGGCGCTGGCGCTCGAGTTCGCCACTAACGGTCTCGCTCCCGCCAGCTCCGCCGCTGTCCCTAGATATTGGCGAACCGCCCGGGAACGCGGAGGAAGGCACCCCGCGGGGGCTGATCACGCCCAGGGGAGTGCCGGTGGCGGTTCTCGAGCGAGTGGGCAGCGGCTATCTGGTTAGGACACCGTGCGGCGATATCGCGGAGGTGTCCGCCGGTCAGCCCATCTACGAGGCGCAGATCGTGATCGACCCCGGCCATGGGGGATGGTGGGACACCGGGGCTGTGGGGCCCAACGGTCTGGTAGAGCGCGAACTTAACCTGACCCTCAGTCGCGCCATTCAAGAGGAGCTCGCGGCTCGCGACATCTCCGCGGTGCTCGCTCGCAGCGGTTCCTATGGATCTCTCTTGTCGGTTCGGGCCGCCCTCGCCGACGCCTTGGGGGCCGATGCCATCATTTCGATCCACCACAACGCACCCACGGGGCGAAGAAGCAGCACGCCCGGTACCGAGGTGTATGTGCAATCGGTGTCTCGTTCAGAGCCACAAGCCGATTCGGCCCGCCTGGGAGGGCTCCTCTATGAGGAGATCACCGCTGCGCTGAGCAGCTTTCCCAACATTCGGTGGGGCAGGCATGCCGACGCCGGTGTGCTGCGGGTGTTGCTTCCCGACGGCCATGACGCCTACGGCATGATCCGCCGCCCCAATGTCCCGGCCACTCTTATCGAGTATGGCTTCTTGTCCAACCCCTCCGAGGCCGCATTGTTTGCCACCGACGGATACATACGCGTTGCCGCCAAAGCAACCGCGGACGCCATTGAGGCCTTTCTGACCACTGATCGTTTGGGCACGGGGTTCATCTCGCAGCCCCGAGTGTTCCATCCGGCCAGAGCACCGTCGCGTTGCGAAGAGGTGACGCTGGAATAGGGGATGGTGGCTGGACCCTTAGCCGTCGTCTTCGAACTCCAGTCCGAGCTCAGCGGCAACCGTGCGCAGGGCAGTGTAGGCCTGAGCGCTCGCAGGCCAACCGGCGTAGTGGGCGATGTGGACCACCCATTCCAAAAGCTCGTCGGGGGTGAGGTCGCCCGACTCCAAGGCCGGCTTCATGTGGAAGGGCAGGATGGCGGCATTGCCGCCGGCGACGATGCAGGTCAGCGTGGTGATCCGCCGTTCCTTGACTCCTAGCTTGGGGCGACTCCACATGTCGGTGAACACACGCTTCGTGAACTGGATGTAGGGATCGTCGCTGTCGGGGGGATCGAAAAGCATGATGTTGTTCCAGGCGACACGATCTGCTTCTTTGTTGTTCATCTGCGCAGCGTAGGCTGTTGCGGTGCAGATCGCCTTCATCCGGCATGGGCAGCCTCTTAGAGAGTGGAACACCGATGCTGTGGCCGACCCCGGACTCAGCGAGCTGGGCAAGTGGCAGGCCGAGCGACTGGCCGACTGGCTGGAGCACGAGCCCTTCGATCACATCATTTCGAGCACCAAGCGGCGGGCCATCGAGACCATTGAGCCACTGGCCACCCGACTGGGGTTGGAAATCGAACTGGAAGAGGACTTCACCGAGATCGACCGCAACTCCAAGGTGTACCTCCCCACTGAGCTGCTGGCCACCGAGGGCGGCGAGTACTACGAGGCCATTCGGGCCCATGACTATGCAGCCATTGGCTGGGACACCCCCGAGGAGTTCCACAAGCGGGTGATGGCCGCCTTCGAGCGGTTGTGCGAAGCCCAGCCCGGCCAGCACATCGCGGTGGCCTGTCACGGAGGGGTGGTCAATCGGGTGGTGTCAGAGTTGGTAATGGCCTCTGAGCGGGTCCACCTTCATGTTTCCTACTCCGGCATCTGCCGGGTGTGGATCGACGACAATCGCCGGATGGTGA
>JAPPKI010000384.1 GCA_028820035.1 bacterium
CGCCGACTTTGTGCGCGAGCACGAGCGCCTGTACGGGCATCGCTCCGACCCGGACAACCCCGTGGAAGTGGTGGCCGTGCGCCTAGTCGGCCAAGCCGGAGTGCGCGGTCTGGGCCATGGCCTAGAAACAGCGGTCCAGCCAGTTGCGGGCGGGGGCAGTCGGACGGCCTATTTCGCTGGCGAGACCTTGGCCGTCCCCCTGGTCGACCGCCAGGACCTCGACCAAGGAGCCGAGGGACCCCTGCTCATCGACGAGCTCGATTCCACCATTGTAGTGCCGCCAAATATGCGTGCCCGGCGGCACCCTCTGGGCCACCTCCTCATCGAAGTGCGCTCCAGTTAGCGAGGAGTGAAGCGATGGCAACCATAGATCCGATCACGCGCGAAATCGTGCGCAACGCCCTGGCTTCGGCGGCCGACGAAATGGCCATGGCGCTCTACCGCACGGCCTATTCGACCATTGTGCGGGACTGCCTGGACTACTCGACTTCCCTGTGCGATGCCGAGGGCCAGATGATCGCCCAGGGCGTCACCATTCCACTGCATTTGGGTTCAGTGCCCTTTGCCATGGAGACCCTGCTGGCCAAGTACGGCGACGATGTGGAAGAGGGCGATGTCTTCATCCTCAACGATCCTTTTGAAGGAGGCATGCACATCCCGGACATCTTCATTGTCCAGCCCGTTTTC
The DNA here is from genome assembly GCA_028820035.1 of bacterium. GTDB lineage: Bacteria > Actinomycetota > Acidimicrobiia > Acidimicrobiales > Bin134 > Poriferisocius. Next base: position 688 of record JAPPKI010000384.1, read on the forward strand.
TGGGAGGGCCGGCGCGTGGCCTTTGCCGTAAGCACGGCCCACCATCTCGATCTCGGCGGCCGTCTGCCGGGAAGTTCGGCCTGCGACAATACGGAGATTTTTCAGGAAGGGTTGCGCATCCCCTGGCTCAAGCTCTACCGCCGGGGCGAGGCCGACGAGGCCCTGTTCGCCCTGATCCGCGCCAATGTGCGGGTGCCGCAGATGACCATCGGCGACTTGCGGGCCCAACTGGCGGCCTGCCACATCGGTGCCCGGGCCATAGGCGAGTTGATCAGCCGCTACGGCCCCGACACCTTTGCGCGCTGCACCGCGGATCTGATCGACTATACCGAGCGGCTGGTGCGGGCCGAAATCGCCTCCTGGCCCGACGGCAGCCACACCTTTGTCGACTATATGGACAGCGACGGGGTGGGAGGACCGCGGGTGCGTTTGCAGGTGGAGATCACCGTGGCAGGAGACGAGCTGCGGGCCGATTTCACCGGCACAGATCCGCAGGTGAGCGGGGCCATCAACAACACGCTCTCCTTCACGTCTTCGGTGGTGGCCCTGTGCGTGCGGTCCGTGCTGCGCGAGGATATCCCCAACACCGCGGGCATGTTCCGCCCTCTCGAGATTGTCGCCCCGCCCGGCACCGTGGTCAACGGAGTCATGCCCGCGGCTTCGTCCATGCGCGGCATCACCGGCTTCCGCTTAGCCGATACAATCTTCGGGGCGCTGGCCGGACTGCTGCCCGATCGGGTTCTGGCCGCCGGCGAAGGGGGCAATACCTTGGTGATTATCGGGGGACAGCGGTCCGACCGCCAGCCCTACGTGTACTACGAGCTGCTGTCGGGGACCTGGGGCGGCAGGCCAGACCGCGACGGCAACGACGGGCTGTGCAATCCGGCCAATGTCGCCAGCAATATCCCCGTGGAGCAGGCCGAATCCGAGTACCCGGTGCGGGTGGAGTGCTATGGGCTGGTGGGCGACAGCGGCGGGGCGGGCCGTTTTCGCGGTGGTCTAGCCATCGAGCGGTCGTGGCGTCTGCTCGATGGCCAGGCGCACCTAGCCATCCGCTCGGACCGGCGCGACCACCTGCCCTACGGCCTGTACGGGGGCGGGAGCGGCACGGCTTCGATCAATACGCTGTACCGCGACGGCGAGGCCGAGACCCTGCCGACGATGATATCCACCACCATGGCCGCCGACGAAGTGATCTACCACCGCCAAGCCGGCGGCGGCGGTTGGGGCAATCCACTGGAGCGCGACCCCGAGGCCGTGGCTCGGGACGTGGGCAACGACAAGGTTTCGCTCGCCGCGGCCAGGGACCAGTACGGGGTGGTGCTCAACGAGTCCCTAGCTGTGGACCGCGAGGCTACGGCCGCCCTACGGGCACAACGGGCCGCCAAGAGCACATGAGCCCGGCGCCAGCGGATCTGCTCATCAGGGGCGGCACCGTAATCGACGGCACGGGCAAGGCGCCCCTGAGCGCAGATGTGGCGATCAAAGACGGCCGCATTGCGCACGTGGAACCTCGCTGGTCCGGCACCGCGGACCGGGTGCTGGAGGCGGCGGGTCTGTGGGTCGCGCCGGGTTTTATCGACATCCACAGTCATTCCGATTTTACTCTGCTGGCCGACCCTCGGGCGATGAGTTCGATTGCCCAGGGGGTAACCCTCGAAGTGGTGGGCAACTGCGGCCACGGCTGCGCCCCCCTAGCCGATCCGACCACCGCCCGGATGAATGTGTACGGGTACGCGGCCGACTATCCCAT
>JAPPKI010000329.1 GCA_028820035.1 bacterium
GCCGCGGTGCGTTCGGGATCGTTGTGGTACTGGAAGTCCCGCCCCCCGTCGAAATACACCACCCCCACCTCGCCCGGCGGAACTTCGTTTCCGTCGGGATCCACGATGTGTACGGGTTGCAGCGGCCGTCCCACCGAGCCAGGGTGGGCCAGCCACTCCTCTGAGGTAATTGCGCTGTGGCCGATGTCCTCGGTGCCGGCGTAATACTCGAACAGGATCGGCCCCCACCACTCGATCATCTGCTGTTTGACTTCCACCGGACAGGGAGCGGCGGCGTGGATGGCCAGTTGCAGACTGGAGAGATCGGCAGCCTCCCGGACATGGTCGGGCAACTTCAGCATCCGGGAGAACATGGTGGGCACGAACTGGGCATGGGTCACCCGGTGTTGGCTCATGAGCCGTAGGCAGTCGGCCGGGTCGAACCGCTCCATGAGCACCACGGTGCCCCCCACCCGGTGCACGCACATGCAGAACACCAGCGGCGCCGAGTGGTAGAGGGGAGCGGGCGACAGGTACACGCTGGTGCGGTCCACGCCGTAGTTGCCCATGGCCAGGGCGGTCTGCACCGCGGGGTTGGCCGGATCGCCGATGCCGGTCTGGGCCGTCGGCTTGCGGATGCCCTTGGGCCGTCCGGTGGTTCCCCCCGAGTACACCATCTCCCGGCCCTCGCCCTCATCGGCGATGGGCGCGGCGGGTAGATGAGCGGCGGCCTCGGCCACGCGCTCGAACCCGGCCACCGCGTCGGCGCCGGTGGTCAGGCGCACCGGTACCCGGGCCAAATCCAGATCGGCCACCACGGGAGCGGTTCGACCCGACGCCACCACCGCGCCAGCCCCGCAGTCGTCCAGCACAGCCTGCACCTCGCCCCCAGTGAGGTGGTAGTTGATCGGCGTGTAGATCAGCCCGGCCAGTTGGGCGGCCCAGATCACCGCCATCGACTGCGAGGTGGTCTCCGACACGATGGCCAGATGGTCGCCTGACCCAAGGCCCCGAACCCGGAGAAGCTGGGCCAGCCGGTTGGCCTCCTCGTCCAGCATTCGGTAGGTGATCACCTCCCCAGTCCGGCCCATGATCACCGCCGGGTGGTCGGGTGCTTGGGCTGCGAACCGACGGGGATGGAGCATCTCCGAGTCCATCGGCGGGACGATAGTTGCTCTTACGGTCTGAGGGGTTCTCGGCTGAATTCCGGCTATAGGGTGAGGCCAGCCTTGAGCAAATGGGGAGAAGTCAGCCATGTGGCACGAAGAACAGCTGTTGATCGACGGGGAGTTGAGGGCAGCCGAGGGGAGCGGCGTGTTCGAGACGCTGAATCCCGCCACCGAGGAGGTGCTCGGGGTGGCTGCCAACGCCACCGATGCCGATGCGGTGGCCGCCGTGGTCGCCGCCCGCCGGGCATTCGACACCACCGGCTGGGCCACTGACCACGAGCTGCGGGCCCGGTGCCTGCGGCAGTTCCATGCCGCGCTGGAGCGCCATCTCGAAGAGATGCGGGAGTTGACCGTGGCCGAGGTGGGCTCTCCGGTGATGCTCACTTACGGCGGTCCGCAGCTCGAGGCCCCGGTGGGGTCGGTCAAGTGGGTGGCCGACATGATGGACGGTTACCAGTGGTCCGAAGACCTGGGCGTGGTCGAAACCTACGGGGGTCTCCACCGGCGGTGGATCGAGCGGGAGGCGGTGGGTGTGGTGGCCGCCATCACCGCCTACAACTTCCCCGTCCAGCTCAACCTGGCCAAGCTGGGCCCGGCTCTGGCCGCCGGTAACACGGTGGTGTTGAAGGGTGCGCCCGACACCCCGTGGTCAGCGCTGGCCCTGGGCCATCTGATCGCCAACGAAACCGACATCCCCCCTGGCGTCGTCAACATATTGAGCTCCGCCGAGAACTCGGTGGGCGAAGTGCTCACCACACACCCGGACGTGGACATGGTTACCTTCACCGGCTCCACCGCCACCGGGCGGAAGATCATGGCCGCGGCCAGCGCCACCGTGAAGAAGACGTTTCTGGAACTGGGGGGCAAGAGCGCCTATGTGGTGCTGGACGACGCCGACGTGGAAACAGCCGCTGCCATGAACTCGTTCATGATCTGCACCCACGCCGGGCAGGGGTGCGCCATAACCACCCGAATGCTGGTACCCGCGGCCATGGCCGACACCGCGGCTGAGGTGGTGGCGGCCACGCTGGCCAACATCCCCTACGGCGATCCCACCGACCCCTCCGTGATGATGGGACCCCTCATCAACTCCCGCCAGCGCGACAAGGTTCACAAGCTGGTGACCGACGCCATCGACCAGGGGGCGAAGCTGGTCACCGGCGGAAAGCGGCCCGATCACCTGTCGGCGGGCTACTACTACGAGCCCACCCTGCTGGCCGGGGTTGGCGAAAACGACCTGGTGGCCCAAGAGGAAGTCTTCGGGCCGGTGCTGGCCATCATTCCCTA
>JAPPKI010000168.1 GCA_028820035.1 bacterium
AGACGAGGTGATCGACGGCCTGTTCGAGCAGTACGGGGTGGTGCGGGTGCGCGATCTCGACGAACTGCTGGAAACTGCCGCCCTGTTCGCCAAGTTGGGCCCAGGAGCGGCCGAGGGGGCCGGGCTGTACTCCATTTCCGGGGGTTCGAGCACGTTGATGGCCGAGGCCGCTGAGTTGGCCGGGGTGGTGGCGCCCCCGCTGGCCGAGGAGACTCAGGAGAGGCTCCACCAGCACATCCCCCGTTACTTGGCGGTGTCCAATCCGGTGGACAACGGGGGAACGTTCATAATCACCCAGCCAGCCGAGATCCGCCGCCAGGTGATCCGAGACATTTGCGACGATCCGGCAGTCGGCTACACGGTGGTCGGCATCACAGGCGCAGTGGCGTCCATGACCGACCCACTGGGAGACGACATCTTGGCCCTGGTAGACGAGGTGGACAAGCCGATCATCGCCACCTGGAACTCGTTCAAGGTGGACGAATTGGGATTCGACCGGCTGGTGGAGTCCGGAGCGCCGCTATTCCGCTCCTTTAGGGGCTGTTTCGCCGCACTGGCCGCCTACCACCGCTACCAGCGCCACCAAGAGGGCTTCCGGGTTCGCCCGGCGCTGTCCGAAGCTGTGCCCTCAGCGGCTGAAGAAGCATTGCGAACCTCGTCGCCCGACAACGAGGCAGTTCTGCGGGCCTTTGGATTGCCGCTGGCGGCCAGCGAGGTGGCCAGCTCGCCAAGCGATGCTCGCCAAGCCGCGGAAGAGATCGGCCTGCCGGTGGTGGTCAAGATCGCCTCCGCCGATTTTCCCCACAAATCGGATGCCGGACTGGTGGTGCTGGGATTGGACTCCCTTGACGAGGTGGAGCAAGCCGCTCAGGCAGTCTTAGACGGGGCGCGCCGGGCTGCTCCCGACGCGGCCATCAACGGAGTGGAAGTCCAGCCGATGGTGACCGGCGGCACCGAGATGATTGTGGGAGTGACCCGCGATCACACCCTCGGCCCCGCCGTCATGGTGGGCACCGGCGGCGTGTTTACCGAGGTGCTAGCCGACACCGCCGTTCGCCCGTTGCCCCTCGACGAGACCGATGCCTACGAGATGGTCCGCTCGCTGAAGGGCTTTGCCCTGCTCGACGGTGCCCGGGGCCGTCCGCCTGCCGATGTGGACGCCCTGGTCCAAGTCATCATGTCAATTGCAACCCTGGCCACCGCCCTGGGAGATCGGCTCGCCGAACTCGACTTGAACCCAGTGGTAGTGCTCGACCGCGGCCAAGGGGCCGTAGTCGTCGACCACCTCATGATCCTGTCCGATCCCTACTCTTGACCCATGAGCCAGGTGCCAGCGATGTCCGGCGACGTGGTGTGGCGGCCGCCATCAGATGCCTGGTCGGACTCCCGAATGGGGCAGTTCGCCGAGCACTACCACCCGGAGGCTCTCGGCGACTACGAGGCTCTGTGGCGCTGGTCGGTTGAAGACCCCGCGGCCTTCTGGGCTTCTGTCTGGGACTATCTGGAATTCGGCACATCGCCAGCGCCCGAGTCGGTCATCAGCGGCGATCTGATGCCCGACACAACTTGGTTTGACGGTGCGTCCGTCAACTATGCAGAGCATCTCCTGCGGGGAAACGGCCTGGGCGACACCGATGTCGCCGTGGTCGGCTGGTCTCAGACCCGTCCGGCCAACGAGCTCACCTTGGGCGAGCTGCGCGAGGAGGTCCGCAGAGCAGCGGCCGGCCTGCGTCGCCTTGGTGTTGGTCCCGGCGATCGCGTCGTCGCATTGCTGCCCAACATTCCTGAGGCTCTGGTTGCCCTTCTTGCCACCGCGTCGATCGGTGCAGTCTGGGCCTCGTGCCCGCCCGAATTTGGGGCCCGCGGTATTCTCGACCGTTGGGGCCAGATCCAACCCAAGGTGCTTCTCGCTGTCGACGGCTACCGATATGGGACCAAGGAGATAAGCATCGGGAGCGTCTTGGATCAGATACGACACGGCCTGCCATCGGTGCAGCACACCGTGTTGCTGCCGTATCTGGATCCGGCGGCCACTATCGCGGGAGACGCCCAGACCTGGTCCGACCTGACCACCGCCACCACGGAGCCGTTGCGATTTGAGCGGGTCCCATTCGCCCATCCCCTTTACATCCTCTCCTCTTCGGGTACGACTGGACGGCCGAAGCAGATCATCCACGGGCATGGAGGGATCCTGCTCGAACACAGCAAGCAGCTTGCCCTGCACCACGACCTAGGGCCTGGAGACCGTTTCTTCTGGTTCTCAACTACCGGCTGGATGATGTGGAACTACCTGATCTCGGGGCTGCTGACCGGCGCGTCGATCGTCATGTTCGACGGTGATCCCGCGGCCCCGAGCTTGGACACCCTGTGGTCGGTCGTCGATCAAACCGGCGTGACATTCGCTGGATTCTCGGCTCCCTTCCTCATGGCG
>JAPPKI010000039.1 GCA_028820035.1 bacterium
GCCCTGGGCCATTCTGGAGCTGACCGTCGGGATGATCATTCGACTGATCCAGAGCTCGGACAACATCGTCGCCCGCATCCTCGGCAGTCTCCTCAACATGGCCTGGGGGGTGCTCACCTTCCTAGTGGTGCCCATCCTGGTGGTCGAGCAGACCGGGCCGTTCCAGTCGCTGAGCCGCTCCGGCGAGCTGCTGCGCCACACTTGGGGTGAGAACCTGATCGCCCAGGTGGGGTTCGGCATCATCGGATTCGTGGCCGCCATCCCAGGCATCATCATCATCGCCATCGGGGCGTCGGCCGGATCGGTCGGTGCACTGGTCGCGATCGTCATCGGGTTTGGGTGGATCGCTTTGGTGTCGGTGGTTATCAGCACCCTCACCGCCATCTTCCAGATGGCGCTCTACCTCTATGCCACCACGGGACAGGTGCCCATGGGGTTCGAGCAATCCGGCCTCAACGACACTTTCAACGAGCGGTCCCAAGGCCCCCTGATGCGAGGCTTCGGTGGCGGCGGTCTCGGGGGCGGGGGCTTCGGCAGCGGCCGGTTCTAACCGCTAGTCGCCGACGGGCTCTAGGGCGGCCTTGGCTGCCTCCGGGTTTAGGTACTCCCGGGTGAAGCACACCTTGTCGGCCCGGAAGCGCCACAGGCCGATATAGCGATTGGAGTAGCGGCGACCGGTGGGGATCACCTCGCCCTCGCTGGTGTACTCGGCAATGAGCAGATCGGGATCGACGCAGGGGTAAACCTCGGTGATGTGCAAGCTGAAGCGGAACACCTTGAAGGCGCCCAGCAGGCGTTGGCGCACTGCTTCTTTGCCCTCGGTCCGGTCGGGCTTGTCAGGGTGGGCGTAGGGCAACTCCATCACGTAATCGTCGGTGTAGTGGGCCACCACCGCATCGGCATCGCCCATCGAGTCGAACACCGACTGGAGGATCTCAAGGTTGGTCCGCTTGCTCATCTCACCAGTTGACCACGTTCTTCGAATCAGTGGGAAAGCTGGCAGTAATGTCGCGGATCGTGTCTTCTATTGAACTTCCGCTGAGCGGCCTGAGGGTCATCGACATGGCCGACATCAAGGGCGAGTTGGCCGGGCGGTTGCTGGCCGACTTCGGCGCCGACGTGATTCGGGTGGAGCCGCCCGAAGGGGCCGAATCCCGGCGCATGCCCCCGTTTGCCCCTGACGGCAACACCAGCCTGTATTTCGCCTTCCGCAACTTCAATAAGCGGGGCATCACCGTGGACGTGACCACCGCCGATGGCCAGGCCCAGCTGCGAGAGTTGCTGTCCAGCGCCGATGTTTGGATCGAATCCACTAAGCCGGGCACATTGGCTCCTTACGGGCTGGACCCCCGGGATGTTTCTGCCGAGTTCGAACACCTTCTAGTGGTGTCAATCACCGACTTCGGACAAGAGGGGCCGTATGCCCAGTTCGAGGCCACCGACGAGGTGATCCAGGCCATGAGCGGACACTTGGCCGCCTCAGGCATCCCGGAGAAACCGCCGCTGCTCATTCCCGGGGCTATCGCCTACGACACCGCCGGCGTGGTTGGCGCGCTGGCTGTGGCTATCGGGCTTGTGGCCAAGGAAAACACCGGTCGGGGTCAGCACCTGGACTTCTCGGTGCTGGAGGCAGCCATCCACCTCAACACCTGGCAGCTGGCCAACATGAAGCCCACGCTTGACGCGGGAATGGACCCGCCCATCGTCCGTTCGGGCACCACGGTGGTTTATCCCCTGTTCGAGACGGCCGACGGATACATCACCATGGTGGTTCTCAGCCCCCGACAATGGTTTGCCCTATGGGAGTGGATGGGTCGCCCCGAGGCCTTCGCCGACGAGATGTGGAGCCAGACCATCACCCGGATCATGAACGGCGACGTGTTGAACCCGGTGATCGCCGAGCACTTCGCCCCCATGATGATGGAGGAAGCCGCGGCCGAGGCCCAGCGCCGGGGCGTGGTGGTCACCCCGATGCTCAAGCCGTCCGACATCCTGGTGAACGAGCACTACGTGTCCCGGTCCACGTTCGTGCCGATGGAACTGGCCCCCGGCGTAGAGGCGGCAACCGCCTCGGGATTCATGGAGATCAACCGGCAGCGCCAGGGGTTCCGCTTCGGTTCCCCGGCTCTGGGTGAGCACAACGCCGAAGTGGCCGCGGAGGCGGCTGACGTCGAACCCGCAGGTCCAGTGCCAGACGCCGGCGAGACGGCCCAACCGCTGGCCGGACTGCGGGTGCTGGACTTCGGCCACGGCGGTGTGGGCGTGGAGGGTGGTCGGATGCTGGCCGAGTACGGGGCCGATGTCATCAAGATCGAGACCCGCACCTATCCCGACTTCATGCGGCTGGTCATAGGAACCGAGATGACGGCGTCGTTCGCCTCGTCGAGCCGCACCAAGCGCAGCTTCGGGGTGAACTCCAAGAT
>JAPPKI010000033.1 GCA_028820035.1 bacterium
GGGTTCGCACGCTTTCGGGCTGAAGGCGGGGCCAATCCGGCGACTCGCCCTGGTACCACACCTCTCCGAATGGCTTGTGGAAGCAGGTCATGTCGCCCCGCACCCGCATCATCCACTCGAATGCGGTGGATGTCGACCGGGGAACAGCCCATAGGGCCAGAATCCTTCGACCGCCGGTCATGTCGGGCTCCGTCCCCCCAGCATGGCCAGCAGCGAGCCGTGGCCCGGTACGGCCGACAAGCCCAGCTCCGACAGCATGGCCCAATACAGAGCTACGTCCGACGCCACCACCGGGGTGCCGGTGCGCTCCTCCACGGCATTGGCCACCTGGAGCATTCGGAAACCGGCCCCGGTCTGGACAATGGCGTCGGCGTCGGGGGCCCGGCGGTGAGCGTCCACCGCGGCGGCCGCCATCAGATGGTCGGGATAATCCCACAAGGTGGCGGCCTCAATGGCCAGCTTCTCGTCGTGGTCGGCCACCAATCCCTGGTCGATCAGGTCGCCCCCCCACATGATCTCGAAGCCCGCCGCTTCCAGATAGCGGTTGATGCCCGCCGACCAATCGGGGCGGAAATAGCCGTTTGCCACGGTGATGGTGGTGGCCCCGATGGCCCGCAGCGCCTCCACCAGGCATTGTCCGGCCATGAGAAATCTCACGCCGGTCTCGTCAAACAGCCGTCGGCAGAACTCGACTATCTCCTCTGGGCCGGTTGTGCCCGAGCAGTGCACCCAATTTGTGCCCACCTGCCCGATCACCTGGCAGTGCGACTGGGCCAGACACGCGGCGGCCTCGCTCAGCAGCTCGAAGTTGGCGGCTCGCTCGTCGAGTCCCCACTCATAGTCGGGGATGTGGAGCACCCGTTGGAGCACTCCCGTGCCTGGTGGGGCCACTTGCAGAAATTGCTGGGGGCTGTCGTCGAAGTACCGGGGCGTGGTCACGAACCCGGCATAGGCCTGGTAGCGGCGACGGTCAGTATGGGGGGTGGACACAGCTCTCTCCATCCTGGGCCACTAGAGGCGCAATCGGTCGCTGGTGGGATCGTAGGCCGGCTCGCTCATCACCCGGGCTGGGCGGAACTCGCCCACCACTCGCACCTGCAATTGGGTACCGGGCTCGGCGTGCTCGGGGGCCAGGTAGGCAAAGCCCAAGCCGTGCCCCACGGTGTGGCCGTAAGTGCCCGTGGTGACCAGCCCCACCGGCACTCCGTTGGCGTATACCCCGTCGCTGCCGTGGACATCGGCATCATCGTTGTCGATGGCCAAATAGGCCAGCTTCCATCGATAGGGATGGCGCCCCGACTGGGCCCGCTCCCGTCGGGCGGCCAGGGCGTCCCGGCCCACGAACGGCCCCTTGTCAACCTTGACGAAGCGGTGAAGGCCGGCCTCGTCGGGGCCGACGTCGTGGGTGAGGTCGCGGCCCACCATGTACTGCTTCTCCATGCGCAGCGAGTCGAGCGCATGGTTGCCCACATTGGCCACCCCGAGGTCTTGGCCCGCCTCCCACAATCCGTCGTAAAGCACGCCGAGATCGGCCACCGGGGCGTGCAGTTCCCAGCCCAGCTCGCCGACGAAGCCCACCCGGAGGGCCCGCACATCCACTCCGGCCACAGTGATGTTCTGGGCGCTGAGCCAGCGGAATGCTTCATTGCCCAGATCGGCGTCGGTACACCGGGCCAGCAGCTGCCGGGCCCGGGGTCCCGCCACAGCCAGAACGCCGAAATCCTCAGAACGCACCCTCAGCTCGGCTCGGGCGCCAGCCGGCCAGTGGGTCTGAAGGTACTCCCGGTCCTTCTGCTCTCCTACAGCCGCCGACACCAGATAGAAGTGGTCGTCGTCCAGCCGGGTGATGGTGGCCTCTCCCTCGAGGCGCCCGGTGGGGGTGAGGAAATAGCTGAGGGCGATCCGCCCCGGCGACGGCAGCTTGTTGGTAGTGATCTGGTCCAGCACCGCGGCGGCGTCGGGGCCGATGAGGTCGAATTTGGCGAAGGCGGTGCTGTCCAGGATGCCAACCCGCTCCCGTACCGCCTGGCACTCCTGGGCGGCCACCGGGAACCAGTCGGTGTGGCGAAATGCCACCACGTCCTGTTGGGCCAGCCCGGCCGCTCCAGGAAACCACTTGGGCCGCTCCCACCCGTACACCTGGGTGAACACCGCCCCCTTGTCGGAAAACCGCTGGTGAAGTGAGTTCACCCGATAGGGACGCAGCTCGGGACGCTCCAGCCCCGGCACCGGCGTCTGATGGCGATACTCGTAGTCTTCGGTACCCTTGATTCGCCCATAGCGCGGCGCGTCGTCGGGCGGCACGAATCCGAAGCGGCGGGCGTCGTAGCTGCGGACGCTCACCTCGGTCTCGCCGTGCACCATCCACCGGGCCAGTTCTCGCCCCAGTCCGGGCCCGTCGGCGATTCCCACCTGTACCCCC
>JAPPKI010000032.1 GCA_028820035.1 bacterium
CAGGAATTCCTATGTCCGCATCGGTTCGGTCACCAAGCCGGTCACCACCGTCGCTGTGCTGTCGATGGTGGACGAGGACCTCGTCGATTTGGACACGCCGGTCACCGCTTACCTTGGCGACGACTGGTATGGCACCTACGAGCACGGTCCTCGTATCACCCTCCGGCACCTGATGGGCCATACCGCCGGATTCGTGGAGTATGCCTTCGATCCGGGCTTCTTCGTCTTGGGGGCCGCTCGCCTCGGGGTGCCCATCGCCCCCGCCGAGATTGTGCGATTCTCCACCGTCTACGGGCCGGTGGCCGATTTCGAGACTGAGTACAACTACAGCACCGCCGGACACGTGATCGCCGGGATGATCATCGAGGCGGTGACCGGCAATCCCGCCCATGTCGAGATCAGGAACCGGGTCCTCGATCCCCTGGGATTGGACAACACCTACCTTCCCCCCGGCGAGTTACCGCCTGAACCAGTAGCCAACAGTTACAACGGCGGGCTTCTGTACTCCGCATTCACATCGCTGACCAACGTGCCCGACGAGGCCAGGCATAACTACTTGGGCAACGACTACATCTCCACCAACAGCTATCCCCAGGAGTTTCTGCAGACCGCGGGATGGACTGGCGGGGGAATCGAAGCCCTAATCGGCGACGTTCCCCGCATGTTCCGTGGGTTGTTCGCCAAAAACCTGATCAGCGATGAATCCCTGGCGGAGATGACCACTTCGGGGATTAACCCCGGCTATGGCTTGGGAGTGGGGATTGGCGACATCGACGGTCGGCTGGCCTACAGCCACGGCGGCGGAACGCCAGCATTCCGCACTCGGGCGCTCTACATCCCCGAATTGGACCTGACGCTGGCCGCAAACGCCAACGTCCTGCCTCCCGACCCCGACATGGACGAATTGATCGACGTCCTGCTCCCGATCGTGATGGAGAGCTGGGGGCTAGGCGGATAGTGAACCTCGCCGCCTGGAACGAGGCTGCTGCGCAACTCACCGCGCCAGGGGCGCCATTCGCCTGGTCGGTGCGCGAGGTGAACGGCGTCCCGGTGCGGGTGTTCGACAACGCCCCCGATTCCCTGCGGGACTTGTTTGCCGGCACCGTGGCCCACGGCGACGCCGATTACCTGGTGTTCGGCGACGAGCGAGTGTCCTACGCCGAAGCGCACGGCAAAGTGAGGGCGCTGGCGTCGTGGCTGGCCACCCACGGCGGCGTGAGCCAGGGCGACCGGGTGGCCATCTCCATGCGCAACTACCCCGAGTGGATCATCGCCTACTGGGCGACAGTTTCGATGGGGGCGGTGGTAGTGGGAATGAACGCTTGGTGGACGCCGGCAGAGATGGCCTACGGACTGGAGGACAGTCAACCGACGGTGCTGATCGTGGACGGCGAGCGCTGGGAGCGTGTGGCTTCGCTCGATGGTCGCCCGGAGACTCCGGTGGTCGTGACCCGGATCGACGGGGACCTGCCCGAAGACGTGATCCCGTGGGCCGACACGGTGGCCGACCCCGACCCGCCGGAACTGCCCGATGTAGCCATAAACCCCGACGACGATCTGTGCGTGTTCTACACCTCGGGCACCACCGGCTTCCCCAAGGGGGCGGTGATGACCCACCGGGCCGCGGTCCACAACGTGATGAACATGGGCTTCTACTCATCGACCTTGGGCATGATCAACGAGAGGGAGCCCATTCCCCTAGGCGAGAAAGATCAGCCTGCCGGACTGGTTTGCGTGCCGCTGTTCCACGTCACCGGGTGCAACTGCTATCTGCACCCCACCACCTTCGTGGGCGGGAAGCTGGTGCTCATGTACCGCTGGGACGCAACCGAGGCCCTTAAGTTGATCGACGCCGAACGGCCCAACACTCTGGCCGCGGTTCCGGCCATGTCCCGAGAGATCGTGCTGCATCCCGACTTCGACCGCTACGACACGTCCAGCCTGGGCTCGTTGGGGGGCGGGGGCTCGCCGCTGCACCCCGATTTGGTGGACAAGATCTCCCGGTCGATCCCCAGCGGCAATCCCGGCACCGGCTACGGCCTGACTGAGACCAGCGGGGTGGTCACCATGAATGTCGGGGCGGTCTACCGGGACAAGCCCACCACCGTGGGCCCACCGCTGCCCACCGTCGAGGCCAAGGTGGTGGACGACCACGGTACCGAACAACCCCCCGGTCAACCGGGGGAGCTGCTGGTGCGATCCCCCATCGTCATCCGGGGCTACCTCAACAAGCCAGAGGCCACCGCCGAGGCCATTGCTGACGGCTGGCTGCATACCGGTGACGTCGCGGTTATCGACGAAGACGGGTTCATCGCCATTGTGGACCGGGCCAAAGACCTGGTGATCCGTGGGGGTGAAAACATCGCCTGCGCCGAGGTGGAGAACGCCATCTACCAGCACGACGCGGTGGCCG
>JAPPKI010000479.1 GCA_028820035.1 bacterium
CGGCGACTACCTCGGCGAAACCACCCGCCTAGAGCTCCACCACGCCCCCAACGCCCTCGCCTTAGCCCTGCCTTTGGGCTAGCTCGGTTAGGACAGAAGCCCTTCCTGATACGCCCAGGCAAAAAACTCTCTCCCGTTTACCGGCAGCCACATGTCTGTTGCTCGCAGATCATCAACCAAGTTCTCCGCCTGGGAACGATCAAGCACTCCTGTCTGAACTCCCTGAGCAACCAGCCACATCGAATCTTGAACCAAAATCCCGTCGCGTTGGGCTAAACGATTGCCAGCACGCTCGTCGATGATCGCCACGCCACCATGAACGCTTGTTCGGGCCAATACAGCAGCCTCGCCAGTATTCTCCTGGATTCCTCCTCCAAGTTCTGACTTGTAGCGAGCAAACGCTGCCAGCTCGCGCACTTCGACAATCTCAGTCGGTTCAAGCCATGACACTGCTAGTACTTCGGCCAGGTCTGGAAACACCGCCATGCCTGCGACAATCTCCTGGCGAACTTCTACAGGAACGAAGCACTGATATCCCTGAACCAATTCCTCCAGCGCATTCAGCCTTCCGGCACGGGCGAAGTGGCTGAGTGGAGAGTTGTCAAAAACCAAGAACTGCGTCACGCTTCGAATTCGAACGCTCTGCGATAAGCCTCAAGAGGTATGTCGTCTTGAGGGGGCAGTCCAACACGATCGACGGTCCCCCACAGAAGCTCAGTAGCGCGTGCCGCGGTGAGCTTTCCCCTTCGGTACGCCGCCAGAACTTTCTTGCCGTATTGGGGGGGCACGGCAGGTGGATTGAGTTCGGGCACCCAATATTCCCCTAGCTCGACGCGATCAACCTGAGATGGTGGTTCATTCACGAGATTTTCGTGAGCGCCAGCATCGATCACCTCAATGTTGCGGAACTGCGCACAAACCGCCGTCCAACTCACCCGGTAGCGAGCCGCGGCAGCAACCGCTGCCAGACGATAGTTCGTCCCGAACTCCGATATCAGGGTACGAACACCACTGCGCGGCAACAAGAGGTGGATCGCGAACGCGTTGATCAGCTTCTCTCGCTCATCCTGAGGTGAAAGTCCTACTTCCGGCGCATACGCATCCATGAACACATGGTGGCCAAGCTCATGGGCCAAGTTGAATCGGCGCCGTCCGGGGTCAAGTGCCCCATTGACCACCGCAACCCCGACATCTCCGACCTCGACATAGGCCGCGTCTCCCCCATCTCGACCCAAGTCGAGCGAAAACGCGAATAGCCCTGCTTGCTCCGCATGCGCCAACAGGTTGGTCAACGGCCCGTCCCGGACCTCCAGATGCTTGCGCAACTCTGCGGCGGCTCGCTCCGAATCCTCCGTCGTTGACAGCGAAGCAAGCTCGAGCCGCGTTACCTGAGGAAGCTCCTCTTCTCGAGCTAGGAAGTCGACATCGCGGGCGATCCTCTCCACCCGTGTGTCAAGCACCTTAGACCTACCACCAACCGACGGATCGGATCGTCGACTGACCACTGCCGGCGGGGAGTCGGTGAAAAACCAGTCGACGGGTCGATCAAGCGTCTCGGCCAGCGAGACAAGCTCCGTCGCGCCGAGCTTGCGTGTTCCTCGCTCAATCTTGGCTATCACTGTTCGACCAAGACCGGTACGATCGGCAACGTCCTCTTGCGTCAGCCCCGCCAGATGACGGGCCTCAGCAATACGAGCACCTAACTGGACTTCCTCGGCCACAGCGCCCATTGTGCGAACTTAGCACAATGAATGGCAACCCAAGGCAGCAATGTTTGCTCGCCCAATGCTCATAGATCAGCGGTGAGTCTGATGCCGCCCATCTCGGGGATGTCGCCGGCCCCGAGCCCCAATTTGAGGAGCACCCAATCCACCAGAGCCGATTCCAGTTCCGCCTCGGCTTCCTCAGGTGTTGGCCCGCAAGCCCACGCTCCTCTGACCCTCGGCACTGAGGCATAGAAATCATCCGAGTCTTCAAGCCGCTCGATGCACGCCTGTCGCCTCGCCGCTTTGACCCAGATCTCAACTTGATGGCGGAATTCTTGGCTGCAATAAACCACAGGAGGCTTCACACCGCAGAAGCTACCTGCGCTTAGGTTCAACCGGCTATTGCCTCAGCTTGACGGACCGCACCCTGTGAAGCCCACTACCATTCCCGCTACATCGTCGGCCACCTGGATTGGGGCAGCATGGGAGATGCAGGTACAGGGTCAGGAAGCGCGGATTTCGAAGCCGCGCTGAACGTTCGCTTGGCCCTGCTACTGAAGGAAGAGGGGATAGACGTTGTAAGGACAGAGAAGCAGCAGCCAGGTTCGGCCCAGAAGAGATTCGATATAGAAGCAAAAGTCGGTGGTCTGGTGATCGCCATTGAGGCCGAGATTGATAGCCGGCGCGGGGCACTGGCTG
>JAPPKI010000256.1 GCA_028820035.1 bacterium
GGGGTCGGGGGGCCGATTCGGCGGAATTGGGGGTGGCCGCCTGCGATGCGCTGGTAACCAGCACGCCGAATCTCCCGATGGCCGTTCTGGTCGCCGACTGTGCGCCGGTGGTGCTCTACGACCCCGCTCAACCGGCCATCGGCGTCGTGCACGTGGGATGGCGCGGAGCGATTGGTCGCATCGCCCAAAAGGCTGTGGAGACTATGGCTCGGGAGTTCGGCAGTCGACCACGGGATATCCAGGCCGGAATCGGTCCATGCCTGCAACCGCTCTCCCTCGAAGTCTCTATGAACGAAGCTATGCAGGCCGAAGGGGAGTTCCATCAGCAACCGGCGGTTCTTTACGACGCTGGCGATAAGCCCCATCTCGACATCCCGTTCATGGTCAAACAGCAATTGCTCGATGCCGGTGTATGGCTCAAGAACATTGAAGACTGTCGGATGGACACGCTGGACGCCCGGCGATTCTTCTCGCATCGGGGGCAGTCGGGCAGAGCGGGACGGTGCATGGGGGTTGCCATGCTGCGAGCCAATTAGACGGCTAGTGGTCAGTCGGGGATGAGGACGCCGGGGTTCATGAGGCTTTGGGGGTCGAGGGCCTGTTTGACGGCTCGCAGGACGCCGATGCCGGCTTCGCCGTGCTCGTCGGCCATCCAGGGGCGGCGGACGCGGCCGATGCCGTGGTGGTGGGCGATGCCGGCGCCGCAGTCGACAGCCGCCCCCATGGCGGCAGTCCAGCAGGCGTCGTAGACCGACTGGTATTCGTCGGGATCAGACGGCTGGGCGGCGAATGTGAAGTAGAGGTTGGCCCCGGACTGGTAGGCGTGCGAGGTGTGGGCCGTGGCCGCGATCACCGTGGGCACCGCACTGATGGCCTCGACGACCGCGGTGTAGAGCCGGGCCAGGTGGCGCCAACCGGTGGCCACCTCGATGGTGTCGGCCACCAGGCCCTGCTCGAAGAGTTCGGTCCAAGTGGGCACGGTGTTACGGTGCTCGAACCAGTGGTCCACCGCTCCTGAGTCGGCTGGCTCGCCTCCCCCCGCCCGGCACAGCTCGGCCACTGCGGCGGCCTCCAACTCCGCGTGCCCGGGCGGTCCTTCGTGCAGAAAGATGGCCACGCAGCGCCCCTTGGGAACATGGTCGCGGAAGTGGCGGCGTGTCTCGCCCGCGTCGTAGAGGCGCACTACCGGGGGTCGCCAACCGGGCACGATCACGCTGCGTACCGCGTCGATCCCTGCGCCCATGTCCTCGAAATAGAACGCCTGGCGCACCCCAGGGTCGGGGAGCGGGCGGAGCGAGAAGGTCACCTCGGTGATGATCCCCAGCGTGCCTTCTGAGCCCAAAAGCAGCTGGCGCAAATCGGGGCCAGCCGACGCCCGGGGAGTGGGCCGCGACCGATAAATCGACCCATCAGCCAGCACGGCCTCCACCGAGTAGACGATGTCCTCGATGTTGCCGTAGGCGGTGGAGTACTGGCCCGACGCCCGGGTGGCTACCCACCCGCCCACCGAGGACACCTCGATCGACTGGGGCCAGTGACCGATGGTGAATCCGTCTTCCCGCACCCGGTTCTCGGCGTCGATCCCCATCGTGCCCGCTCCGAATGCCGCGAGGCCGTCCACCGAGTCGAGCCACCGCATCCCGCTCAAGCGCTCGGTGCTGATCACAACCGAGTCGGTTGACGCCAGCACACCGCCCACGCATCCCGATCCGGCGCCCCGGGGAATCATGGGTACCCCGTGGGTTCGGCACAACTGCACGGTCGCAGCCACTTGTTCAGCTGTCGGCGGCATCGCCACTGCCTTGGGCAATTGCAACTGCCCCTGCCACTGGTCGAACTCCGAGCGGGGCCAGGTATCGCGGGCTCGACTTTTGCGGGCATCATCGTCGAGAAGGAGACCATCGCCCAACAGTTCAACGAGCTCGTCGATCAGCGTCATCAGGCATCTCCCTTGAATTGTCGACTGATCAACCAAAGCGGCATCGGCTCAAATCGGATGATGCCAGACAGCGATGTTCCTACCAGTTCTTCCAGTAGCGGGAAGGAATGGGGCCAGCTTGGTCTTGGTACTTGGAGCCGGCCTCGGAAGAGCCGTAGGGGTTCTCGGCGGGGGTGGTCATGCGAATGAAGGAGATCTGGCCGATCTTCATCCCGGCGTACAGGGTGATGGGCAGGGTGGCCACGTTGGAGAGCTCCAAGGTGAGGCGGCCGTTCCACCCGGCGTCCACGAACCCGGCGGTGGAGTGGATCAATAGCCCGAGTCGGCCCAGCGACGACTTCCCCTCCAGTCGGGCCACCAGGTCGTCGGGAATCCGCACTCGCTCCAGGGTGGAACCCAGCACGAACTCGCCGGGGTGGAGGATGAACACCCCGTCGGGCTCGATCTCC
>JAPPKI010000133.1 GCA_028820035.1 bacterium
GATGACAAGAGACTGCCTGGACGGCGACCGAGAGTTTGGGGTGGTGCTCATCGAGCGGGGCAGCGAGGTTGGGGGCGGTGACACCCGCACGCATGCCGGAACGGTGGCCAAGATCATCGACGCCCAAGAGTTTCCCGATGGCCGCTGGGGCCTCATGGTCGGGGGTACACGCCGGGTTCAGGTTTCCCACTGGCTGGAGGATGACCCCTATCCCCGGGCCGAAGTTGAAGATTGGCCCGACACCGGCCAATTCAACGATGAAGACGCACCCCTCCAGCTGCCGTCGGTGGTGGCGCAGTGGCGCCGGGTACTGGCATTGCAATCAGAATTGGGGGCTCCCGGGCCCCCCGCCGACTTTGAGATATCTGAGGATCCCCCGACTGCGGTCTGGCAGCTCTCGGCTCTCTCTCCGATGGGGCCGCTCGACAGACAGAAGCTGCTAACCGCAGACAATGCCACTTTCCGCTTGGGCCTGTTGGCTGAACTTCTGTCTGACGCCGAAGAGGTCATTCGAGCCAGAATCGAAATGGGGTAGTGGGAATCACCCGGATAGGCTGAGCGGTTGCAGGAGGAGGCCGTGTCCAAACGTTCAAAAGCTGCCCGAAAGGGGAATTCGCCCAACGCAACGTTGGCCGAATTGAAGACGCTGCTTATCGGCTATGGCCGACAGGAGATCGTCACGCCGCTCACCCACTTGGGGAAGACGCTGAAGCTCGGCGTGCTTGGCGCGCTGAGCATCGGGATCGGGCTGATCTTCCTGACCATTGCCGGATTGCGCCTGCTCCAAACCGAGGCCTCTGGTGTGTTCGACGGCAACAAGAGCGCCCTGCCCTTTGTGATTGTGCTGGTCGGACTGCTTGTCGTTCTGGCCGGCGTGTTCGCGCTCAGAAGCCAAGCATCGAGAGGAGACCGTTCGTGAGCGATCTGGACTTGGGCCGCGAGGCGATAAACAGAGATGACATCCAGGCCAAGTTCGAAGAACTGAAGCACAGCTTTGACGGCACCGCAGAGGCGGCCCGCACCCCGGCGCTGGCCGGGGGAATTGTGGTGTTGGCCGTGCTGGTTGCGTTGGCATTCATGTTGGGGCGTCGCCGCGGGCGGGCCAGCCGGACCGTGGTCGAAGTCCGCCGGGTCTGATCGGATGCCAGATCCTCTGGGGTACTTGCGTCGACAGGCCATTAGGCGCGGCGTGGTGGGCGGGAGCCGGGCGTGGCTCATATTGGGCGGGGCGGTTTGGGGGGTCCGACTCTTGCGTCGGATGGCGAGCACCCGCCAGATGCGAAAGGTGCTGTCCCAGGAATTGCGGCCCGGCGAGAGCCTGATTGTCTCCCATCTTTCCGACGAATCGCAGTGAGCCGGGCGCTCGAAGCCGGCGAGCTGGTCTTGCTCACCGACCGAAAGGGTCGCCGCTATCTGCTCACACTGGTCGAGGGCGGTGAATTCCACACCCACGCGGGGTCGGTGGCTCACGACGGGCTGATCGGCGGCCCCGAGGGAACGCAGGTACGCACGACCCGCAATGCTGAGCTGACCGTCTGGCGCCCCACTCTCCGCGACTATGTGCTGAAGATGCCCCGTGGAGCACAGGTGGTGTACCCAAAGGACAGCGCGGCCATCTTGATGCACGCCGACGTCTTCCCCGGTGCTCGGGTATTGGAATCGGGAGTGGGATCGGGGGCGCTGTCGCTGAGCCTCCTGAGAGCTGGAGCGGTGGTGGTGGGCTATGAGGTCAGAGAGGACTTCGCCCAACAGGCGGTCGGGAACGTAACCGGCTTTCTCGGCGCGAAGGCCGTTGATCGCTTCCAGGTGGAAATCAGGGACTGTTACCAGGGAATCGACGCCGAGGGCTTGGATCGCATTGTGCTCGACCTGCCAGAGCCTTGGCGGGTGGTGCCCCACGCGGCTGCATCACTGCGTCCGGGCGGAATCCTGGTGGCCTACACCCCGAGCATCATTCAGGCAGTGCAACTGCGAGAAGCCTGCGACTCCGGACCTTGGGCCTTTGCCTCCACCATGGAAGTCCTTCATCGTGGATGGCACATCAAAGGCGACGCGGTCAGGCCCGAGCATCGCATGGTGGGCCACACCGGGTTTGTGACTGCTGCCCGTCGACTCGCTGATGAGGAGATGAATCTGGAGGCGAGGCTCAGACCTCGATGAAGATGCACTCCCCAGGGCATTCCTCGGCTGACTCGATGGTGGCCTCTTCCTGCCCTTCGGGCACGATGGCCAGCCCTTCGACGCCGCCCGGTTCGCTGAAGACCTTGTCGCCTTCTTTCACGTAGGCGAGACCGTCATCGAGCAGAGTGAAGACATCGGGGGCGATCTCTTCGCAGAGACCGTCACCAGTGCAGAGATCTTGATCGATCCAGACCTTCATTTGCATCG
>JAPPKI010000351.1 GCA_028820035.1 bacterium
GTCTTGGGCGAAGCGGCCCAGCGCTTTGGACAGGCTGTCGTCACCCATGATGGGCTCGACCACAGATCGCATGGCCTCTTCGTCGATTGCGATGGACACTTCTACCGGGTTCATGTCGCCCTCTACATCTGTGTGCTGGATCAGACTGTTCAGACGTTCCACTTCCCGGCTGTCACCGATAGACGAAGCAATGCTCCGAGCGTGTTCTAGGAGGGCCACTCGCCGCAAACCAACAGCGTGGTCGGCGGCTTTCTTAAATGCTTCGATGCGCTCTGCTTGTAGCTGCTGCCGGTAGTCCTGGTTTGGCGATGCCTTGATGGCTATCGCGCGCAAATCGGAGGCTCTCCAAGGGTCAGAGTCGTACTTCCGCATGGCATCTGCGAGCATCGCCTCGCAGGGGTAACCGGTGTCCATCAGGGCGATGAGCGCCCTGCCGGTCACGCCGAAGCAGTCGTCAGATGAGTCGATCGACTCTTTGGCCAAACCGGCGAGCGCGGTGAGAGCGTCTTCTTTGAGTTCTTCGTCCTGGTTTCTTGACTCCTGGCAGATCACCACCGCACGAACAAGCATCTCGTTGCGCTCGACAATATGGACCTCGGGCATCGCAGCGGCCGCGGTGTATGCCTCAACTGCAACCTTGATCCACTTCGCTTTGTCGCCGTGCTTTCTCACCCAAAGCAGGTCCGCCATACGGGCACGAGGCATCGGGTGCAGCGCCTCCTCTCTGGCGCAAGCGGCCCAAACTTCCAGCAGATCCGATTCGACTCGGTCGAGCGGCACCGGAAACACGCTGTATAGATTGTCGCCGTCGGGGATCACGAACATCGGCCCGTAAGGCCCATAGGCGAACGGCCCGCTGCCGCCCAAGTGGTACTTGCAGGCATACGACAGTGCTCTCCACACCTGGTCCCCAGGAGACTCTCTGGCAAGCTCTTGCAGGCGGTCCCCAAGCCGGGAGACGGTGAAGCGCCTATCGTTCTCACCGCCGAACTCAGCCATCTCAGAGCACACTTGGTTGATTACATGTATGTAGTCAGAACTCCGCACAGACGGCAGCGTAGCGAGCCGCCAACAGCAGACAGAATGCCTTTTCTGTACGCCCTCAAAAGTTAATCTGGAGTCATCTACGCCTAACAGGCTCAGGGGGATTCTGGTGGTCGCGCCGAGGGCCGCCGAGCGGCCGCAGCACGGTGTGTGCTGCGCGATCGTCCTCAGGTATCGCCCTGGCAGTCTTGTAGAGTGCCGACCGGACAAGCCGCCCTGCGTAGGAATTGAGGTAGCAGTGGCCATCGCCAACCCCATTGCCGCACTGGAAGAGGTCAACCGGTTCATCGGCCTCATAGTCAAGGACAGAGAACTCCACGAAGCAGAAAAGAGAGGGGGCTACCCCTCGCACCAGCGGGACAACAGCGGGCAAGACGAGCAGGAACGCATCGGAAGCGAGATACTTCGCTTGCAACCGCTGATCGAGGATATCGGCCGGGAAATCGACCCCGACGAAGACCCAGACAGGTTCAAGTATCAAGTCATAATGCTCGGCATGTGGGGCTGGGGCACGGCGCTGAATGCAGCAGAGCGTCTGATCGGCATTCTGGAGCTGCAAGAGAGACGCGACGCCATTTTCGGCCCGAGGGGACCGGTGCTGGCCGCTGGGGGCTTACATGAGTGGGTTTGGCATGCGGCGGTCAACCTTTGGGACGGCGAGCATTTCAAAGAAGCCGTCCGCTCTGCTGCTTCCGCGGTCGAAGAACAGACCCGCCTAAAGATCGACCGGAGCGATCTCACAGGTGCCTCGATCTTCAACGAGGCTTTCAGCCTCGACCCACCTGAGCCGGGTAAGCCGAGGCTGCGCTTCGCCCATATCGAGGAGATTGCCGGCAGTGGGCAGAGATCGCAAGAATGGAAGTCAGCCCATGAGGGGGCGATGGCCTTCGGCCGAGGGTGCTTCCAAGGCATCCGCAATCTCCAAGCCCACGGGATTGCCGATCTCCCCGAGGAGCAGGCGCTTGAATACCTCGCAGCCCTGAGCGTGCTGGCCCGCTGGGTTGACGACGCCCACATAGAAAAGAGCGGCGGAAGCTGAAGTAACCGGGAATGCAGCGCAGTCAGGCGGGAAGGGGGGGATGGTCTGACCTGAAACCCAAGGCGATCGGCTCAGATCCGTCAGAGGGATCGACCACAATCTGGTAATGACCCGGCTTCGGAACAGCAAAGCCGTGGAGATTCATCACCAGCGGCAGGGTCACCGGCTCGCCGGGGTCATTGGGCGGATTCAGCGAGCTGCCGATCCAGACCTTAGGTCTTGGGGCTGCTCGTCCATGTCGAACACGAAGGAAACCTCGATCTCCTCGATTTCCGCCCATTCCTCGATGGCGGCCACTAGATG
>JAPPKI010000473.1 GCA_028820035.1 bacterium
CGCCGGCGCCGCCATCGTCGCCGTAGCCCTCTCCCTCGCCATCTCCCCCCGCTCATTGTAAATACAATGAAAACTATTGGAATTCATATAAAAAGCCTGTAACTTCAGCTCCACCCGGGTGCTCGTCCGAACGAGGGCGTCCATTGGCCCAGCAGCACCCGCGAATGGGAGAGGTCGAGAGAGATGAGCGTCTCGCAGCGTGAAGACGGGTCCGGGACTTGCGAGGAAAAAAGGCTCAGGGTTTGGCAGTCATGGACTGCCAAACCCCAGCCAGCCATACCAATGGTTGCTTCACCGCATGGGGAGAGGCTCGCAAAGGCGTACAGCAGGAAGTATACGGACAGCGACTGTGCCTGACAATGGAAATCCCAGTCTGCTGAGCACATCGGAACTCGCTGAGCTGCGGCGTGTTCTGTCCAACGAACGTTTCAACACCTATCTGCGAGCAACGGAGGGTGACGCTCGAAAGGCCCTTGAACTTCATATGTGGAACACCATGGTGAGCAGTGCCTTCTATGGGCCGCTCCAGGTAGTCGAACTGTCTTTGCGCAACGCAGCGGATGACTGTTTGTCGACAAGACATGGCCGCCACTGGTTCTCGGATCCTCAAATCCTCAGACGGAAGGAACTACGCAGAGTTGCCGAAGCTCGCAATCAGGTGCGGGATCAGCGAAAACGACTGACACCAGGCCGCGTGGTTACAGAGTTGAGCTTCGGCTTCTGGGTATCTCTGTTTGCCAAGCGATATGACCCTCTATGGAATGCACATCTGAACAAGGCGTTCGGCCCCGCTACGACCCGTAGGGAGCTATACGACAAACTGGCCCAACTGCGACACCTACGGAATCGAATCGCACATCACGAGCCGATCCACCACCTGGCACTCGGCGATCACTACGAAGCTGCCCTCTGGGTGCTGGAGAGGATCTCCCCGGTAGCGGCGGTTTGGGTTTCACGTCACAGCAGAGTTCCCACGATTCTGGGGGATCCAAAGCGGCTCCCTGATCGGTTTTGAGGAGACCAATCGGCTGCCACTCTGACCCTGCCAGCGTGGGCATCATCTCTGGGCAGTGGCACCCGTCGAAGAAGCGGCTGAGTTCCGGCACTGCCGGCTAGTCAGCGATGGCTGAGAGGTCTTCGGAGGACAGTTCGTCGAAGGATTGGCCGGTGACGTCGAGATAGAGGCTTAGCGGACAAGCGTCGACTTCAGTGCCATCGCCCCACGCCACTGCGCCGGAATCGGCCACGATATGTGCAGAGCGCCAGAAGTCGTGGTTAGACCATGCCGCGAAGACGCCGCCCAGGGCCGCGCTATCCGATAAGTCGACAATGCCGGTGGTGCCGTCATCGAACCTCAGCCAGAGCTTGTACGGCTCTAGAACCTCGATCTCGACTACATGGGGCGACAGCATGAGACAGACGATATTTCTAGTCGCCCGGCAACCACGAGTGACTTCCCCCTGTCACGCCAACTCGTACGAGAGCATCGGGCGGAACTGGGGCATATGTGACCATATATATAGTCATATCTGTCGGGGGCTGTTATCGTTAGGGGATGTCGCTGGATGTGCCGTATCGCACCATTTCCGCCGGGGAGTTCAAGGCCAAGTGCTTGAAGCTCATGGACGAGGTCAACGAGTCCGGGGAGCAAATCGTGATCACCAAGCATGGCCGCCCGGTCTCCCGCCTGGTGCCTGCTGGGTTTGAGCCCCGGGGGATTCAAGGACGGTACCGGGGGATGATGCCTGCGATCGACGATCCCGGCGAAGGGGCCTATTCCGAACAGGAGTGGGACGAGATCATGGCCGAGTGGGAAGACAACCAGCAGTGGTGGTCGGATTCGGCCCCGCCCGATGAATCCGCTTCGTGATACTGCTGGACACCCACGTCCTGGTCTGGTGTGCCACCGGCGACACCACCAGGATGAGCAGCGCGCGAATGGATCAGATCGACGCCGCGATCATCGAAGGCCAAGCCGGCGTGTCGGCGGCGACGTTCTGGGAGTTGGAGCTGCTGCGACGCAGGCCCGCCAACAAGTCGCTGCGACTGCCGCCCACTGCCAATCTGCGGCTGCGACTGCTGTCTGACGGCCTCCGGGAGATCGCTCCCACAGGAGACCTCATGGTGCGCGCCGTTCAACTGGAAGACGAGGGTTTCCACAAAGACCCGATGGACCGCATGATCGTCGCCACCGCACTCCAAGGCGGGTTCCAATTGGCCACCGCCGACGCCCAAATCATCTCCTGGGCCAACCACTCCGGCCGCCTGGAACTATTCGACGTCCACAAGGACTGAACCGGCCGGCAAAGAACTGCTGACGGCTGCGAGAGCGGGCGATACGCCCTTGAGCCCTGCCGAAAGCCCCTATTCGCTCGGTTGGAAGG
>JAPPKI010000548.1 GCA_028820035.1 bacterium
CTATCCGGGCGGGAGATCGGCGCAGAGGCCGTCCACGCTTCATCCTGGCCCTCAAGAGAGCCCAGCCGATGTGGTGCAGTCGCTTATCGAGGCCAGCGCGGCTCTCGACGAGTTGTGGGCCCAGATCCCCCCTGAGGCGATCCGTTCATCGACGCCGCACTCCCCATGAGGATCGCCTGGCTCCCACGACGCCACACCCCCAGCCAGGCCCCATCGGGCTCATGGAACCTCGTGGCCACCGACGGCCCATCGTTCAACGTGGCAGTGTCCCAAGGCGTGGTATCGGCTTCTCCCGGCAAGGCCTGCCAAGCCGACGCAACAATTTCGGGGCCGAAAGCCGATCTACTGGGGCTGCTCTTAGGCCGCGTGGACGTCGCAGACCTGACCATCGCTGGAGACGAAACCACCGCGCGCCGATTCGCCTCGACGTTTCCACCGCCGTGACCATTCGACAGGCAACACCCGCCTCACGCGTCCAAACCTCTATGGGCAATACAACTAGCCATGTAGTCGTGTATTGGATCAGCCTTAAGGGAGGCATCCGCTCGTCCCGGGAGGTCCCGCCTTGCATCAGCAGATTTCAGAATTGATCTGCCGCTTTCAGCAGGCCTTCGACCGCCACTATTGGGCGGCAATGCGCGCGTGCTTGGATGACGAGGTCTTTGTTGACTATTCGTCTTCCCGCGGTAAGGAACCGTCTCGTATCCCTGCACACGAGTATGTCGAGCAGAGGCAGCGGGATCTAGGCGATCTGGTGATGCAGCACAACCACAGCAACCTCGTGATCTCATCTGAGTCCGACGATCGAACTTCGGCGTCATGCAACTTTCAGATCTACAGATTTGAGAGTGACGGCGATCGGTACTTTCACTCGTGGGGAACGTATGAATTTGGATTCGTGCGCCGTCCGGCTGGATGGAAGATCTGCTCAATCACCCAGCATCTCCTCAAGAATGAAGGGGATCCATCGATTCACGGTGCCATGTAGCTGTTGGTGCGAGGCCCAAGAACCAAAAGGGCCTGCGGCGGTTGCCTCAATAGATCTACCGCCAAATCGGTTGGAGCATGAGCCACTGCGGGAGACCCAGGCCAATATTGGTGATTGGCTGCGGCCGAGACCAAAAGAGGACTCCCTGAGGGCGCAATGCCCTCTTGGTACGACTCGATACTTTCATGCAAGGCTAGGCAGGGTGCAGGGTTGGGATTTCGTACGCTTTGCCTCTGTGGGCGAGTGGTGCCGAGAGAGATCGTGGATGGCCCTTTGACCGAAAGCTCACAGGACAGAAACGGCGGATTCGATGGCGGAGCCGAGGCTGCCCGTTTACAGGAGCGACTTCACGAGCACTTCACCTCGCTGTCTGAGGCTCGTCTTGTTTCAGGGCTGCCAGTTTTTGCTCTTGAGCACGGCCTCAGTGAAGGCGAATTTGCGCTTTTGCAAAATTCAGTTCGCTGGTTAGCCGAGCGTGGGGACACGCTTAGCCAGACACCGCTACCCCTTGTGGTCTACGCAGCTGAAATCGGCTACCGATATGACGGAGGCGAGATCTGGCCAATCTTCTTTGGAGAAACTCCGGGTTGGGTCGACAAGCCTCACGTCAGAGCAAGAATCAAGCAGTACTTCATGGCATTCGCCAAGGAATACTCGGGCGCTGTCCCGACCGGCGCGTGGGCTCGGCAGTTCTCCATCATCTGCTGGCCCGTCGTCCACGCCGTCTTACCCAAGGTATTTCAGCGTCAGCTAGTCGAAATCCTGTACTACAACCGCTACCGACTGACGTCCGACGTCATCGAAGATTCCGAGCGGATCGGTCAACTGATTGAGGGAGCATCTTGGGGTTCGTCGGACCGATTCCGCAACCTCGCCCAGAACCACGCCCTGATTGGACAGGTCGCGACTGCGCTGCTCACAGCCAACGACGCGGACCTCGCGGGCGACGAGACGTTGCTGCAGTCCACTGTGCGTCAAATAGTCAGTGACCTTTCGTTTGAGCGCACAGCAAGAACCTTTCTTCAAGAAGCTCAGGCAGCGACTCGGACTTCCTTCATTGGGCTTCGCTCCCCAGCATCTCAGTCATCGACAGGTAGACGAGTTGAACCCTCGATTGACGTCGTTGATCCTCACCTTCGGCTCCTGCAGTCCACAGGCGGGTGGCGCCTAATTCTCGAATTGCAAGACCTGAGCCCTCTCGCCCAGCGATACCCCGAAGTGATTGACGATTTCTCACAGCGCCGGTGTCGGATCAATGGCGCTCAACGAGTGTTGCCCCGATCTGCATTGCTGTGGCCTGGGCAGCGGGTTGAGATCACCGAACCAGTGAGTAGCGAACCCCTTCTGCAACTGGAAGGCGCCTCAGACCGCACGAACGGGC
>JAPPKI010000169.1 GCA_028820035.1 bacterium
ATCTTCACCAGCTCCAAAAGTTTTGCCGCCGCCGGATTGTCGGCCAAGAAGTCGTTGTTGGCCGTGACCACGATGTCGGCTGGGTTGCGGAACAGATAGCACGGGTCGTTGGTGCACACGTGGGGGCCGAGCGCAGCCGGGCCGGTCACCGCGAAGCCCGGGTTGCCGGTCGACCCGTCGTGCACCTTGTCGGCGTCATGCGCCAGCCACATTATGTTCACCCCGGGGATGAGCCTGGCGATATACCCGCTGGGCATCCAAATGTAGGAAATAAACGGTGTGCCGTCCTCGGCCCGCGACAAAATTTCGGCGAACACCGCGTCATAGCCAGCGACCTCGACCTGCTCCACCCGCCCGGCGTAGCCGGCTAGCTCTAAAGTTTCGTCTAGCACCAGGCGGCAGCCCCAGCCCAACACGCAGCCGAAGATCTGGAGGACGCCGTCGCCGGGGTTCGGGTCGGTCGACTCGTAAAGCTCGAATAGGGCGTCGTCGTTGACGATCTGGTCGAACGTTTCGATGCCGTGTTCGTCGACAAGCGATTTGTTGGTCGTCAGCCCCTCAAGGCCGCCGCCGAGCATCTCCTCGCCCACCACCGACACATGGTCTTGGACCAGCGAACCGTCGGGCAGCTCGAGCACCATGAACGGGTCGTGGTTCGAGAACCACGAGTTCGCCCAGAAATCCACAGTCCCTTCGGCCATCCCCAGATACGCGGTCGCCGGCGACAGCTCGAGATGGGCGGGCTCGCTGACGTCGTAGCCGAGCTCCTCGAGCAGGTGGTGGTAGATCGCGGCCTGCATGTAGCCGGTGCTGAAGTCTCCTCGAGCCATCGTCACGCTGACACCCTCGCCAGGCGTCATGTCCACTTCTTGAGCCACCGGCGGGCCGTCGTCGCTGCCGCAGGCCGCGGCGACCAGCCCGAGGAGCAGGAAAAGGGCCAGCGAGGTTCGCCAACGGTTCCGCTGCATCATTGGCGCTCTTCCCAAAGCGGAGGGAGGGGGATTCGAACCCCCGGGACCCCGGAAGGCCCTACGGCTTTCAAGGCCGTTGCAATCGTCCGCTCTGCCATCCCTCCGAGGGGGAGAATAGTGGTGGGCAAGCAGTGCTGAAGAGGTGGATTACGCCCAGGAGTTCCAGGCGATGATCTCGTCGGGATTTCTGCGGACGGGGGGCTTGAGGTCGTCGCCTCGCAGGTAGGCCACCGGGACGAGGCACATTTGCAGGTAGTCGTCGGGAATGTCGAGCAGGTCGGCCACCTTGTCGGCCGCAAGCAGGTGGGCGGTGGTGAAGGTGGAGGCCAGGCCCCGGCTGTGGAGGGCGAGCTGGAAGCTCCACACCGCGGGCAGGATGGAGCCGAACAGGCTGGCAGTCCAGGCGAAATCCAGGTCGGGATCGAGCTGGCCCCGGATGCAGGGTATGACCAGGGCGGGCACCTCGTGGAATCGCTTGGCCAGGTACAGCACCGCTTCGGAGTGGCGCACGCCAGCAGTGTCCCCGTCGGCCCGGCGCTGGTCGAGCAGCTCTTGCATGGGCGGGACGATGCCCGCCCGGTAGTGATCGGCGATGGCCCCACGGAGCTCAGGATCGGTCACGATCACCCATCGCCAGTCCTGGGCATTAGAGGCATTGGGGGCATACGCAGCCAGGCGCACGCACTCGCGCAGTAGGTCGGCATCCACTGCCCTGTCGAAATCCAGCCGCCGCCGCACCGACCGAGTGGTGGACAGCAGCCGATCGGTATTTTCGGTGTCGAAGGGTGTCATAATCTGTTGCAATCGGGATAACGAGTCGTTATCGTCCGAGAAGCTATCGGAACCGGCATCGATCCCCGTAGTGGGGAGTCAAGGGTTCCCTCTGATTGGAAGAAAGGAATTCAAAGATGCCGGTCACCGAGATCGAGCGCAGGGAGCTGGTGAACCGACTGGTCGCCACAATAGGGGAGGAGTCAACAGAAACTCTTATGCAGTGCCTCCTCACCGACGGACGCGATCAGCTCGCCACCAAAGACGATTTGAAGTCGCTCGCCACCAAGGACGACCTGAAAGCCCTTGAGAACACCCTGAGGGCTGAAATGGCCACCAAGGACGACCTCAACAACCTGCGACTCGAGAACAAAGCCGAGTTCGCCAGTTTGCGCAGCTATATCGATTCAACCATGAACAAGCAGATGCGCATCTATGTCGCCATGCTTGTCGGAGTCATGCTCACGATCTGGGGCTCCATGGTCGTGTACGCCGTCGCGTGACGGCTTGTCGGCGACGCCTCGCCAATACAAAAAGCCCAGCTGGGAATGAGCCGCTAGGGTGGGATGGCCTGGAGAGGTGGCCGAGTCCGGTTGAAGGCGCTTCCCTGCTAAGGAAGTAACTT
>JAPPKI010000343.1 GCA_028820035.1 bacterium
CAGCGGCGGACCCTCACATCACCCCGGTCCCAGCTTGGACGCGAAGAGCCGGTTATATCGACCGAATTGGGTCAAATCATTTGGCCATCTGAAGTCTCTAAGCACTCCAGGATGTTCAAATTGCGAAATTTCTTCTATAGAAGGCACTCTTACCTCACCTATATCTAGTCTTGTGTAACCTGATTGGTATTGTCCCTACTTTTGAGATCAATAATGGGACAATGTTGGAAAGTATTGCTCAAGGTTCCGATACGTCGTGGAATCCGAATATGTTGCTCTGCTGTGGCAAATTTATCCTGTTTGCAAAATGGTTAAAAATTCAAAATGCTGTTCTCATTGCTATGCTGCCCAGGCGGCGGATAGGACCTCGGCTTGCTCTAGGACAACCAGGGTGGCTTCCTCCTGCTTGTCGGGTGGGTAGTTGTGTTTGCGGAGGACGCGTTTGACCATGCGGCGGATGTCGGCTCTCACGTTCTCACGCAGAGTCCAGTCGATGGTCACACTGTTGCGTACGGTTTCCACCAGCTCCCCTGCGATCTGGCATAAAACCTCGTCGCCGAGGACTGCGACGGCACTGTCATTGACACCCAGAGCGTCGTAGAAGGCCAACTCGTCATCGGAGAGTCCAAGCTCCTCACCCCGTTGCCCAGCAGCGTTAATCTCACGAGCAAGCTGGATCAACTCTTCGATCACCTGGGCAGCTTCGATGGCCCGGTTCTGGTAGCGGCGAATGGTCTGCTCCAGCATTTCGGCGAAAGACCTGGCCTGGACCACGTTGCGATGCCGACGAGAGTTGATTTCGCCCCGCAGCAGCTTCTGCAACAGCTCTACTGCCAAATTCCGCTGAGGCATACCCTGCACTTCGACCAGGAACTCCTCGGAGAGGATCGAGATATCGGGCTTGCCCAACCCGGCAGCGGCAAAGATGTCCACAACTTCTTCGGATGCCACCGCTTTGGAGATGATCTGGCGCACCGCGTGGTCTAATTCCTCTTCAGGGCGGGCATCGGCTGGCGCTCGCTTGGACAAGGCAGCGCGAACAGCCTGGAAGAAGGCCACATCGTCTCGGATGGCTAGGGCTTCATCACTGGGCACCGCCAACGCAAAGGCTTGCGACAGTTCCCGTACAGCTTGCATATAGCGGTCTTTGCCGTCTTCTTCGGCCAAAATGTGCTCTTGAGCCAGTGGCAGCAGGCCGAGCCGCTGCTCAGGTGTGCCTGTGATCCACAGCGACCAGTCGAAGCCATGGAATAGTCCAGAGCAGATCTCATACTTCTCTTGCATTATTGCAATCGCATCGGCCTGATTGAGCACAGTGTCTCCCCTGCCGCCGCTCTGGGTGTATGTGGCCAGCGCCTTCTTCAGCTCGTGGGCAAGACCGAGATAGTCCACCACCAGGCCACCCGGCTTGTCTCTGAATACCCGGTTCACACGGGCGATGGCCTGCATGAGCCCGTGGCCTCGCATCGGCTTGTCCACGTACATGGTGTGGAGGCTCGGGGCGTCAAACCCGGTGAGCCACATGTCGCGCACCAGTACGATCCGCAGTGGATCGGCAGGATCGCGAAAGCGATTGGCCAATGCCTCACGCCTGGGCTTGTTGCGGATGTGCTGCTGCCATTCGACCGGGTCAGATGCCGACCCGGTCATTACTACCTTGATCTCGCCTTGGCCGTCGTCATCACGGTGCCAGTCGGGACGCAATCGGATCAGCTCTTGGTAGAGACCAACGCAAATGCGCCGGCTCATGCACACCACCATGGCCTTGCCTTCCATGCTGTCAAGGCGCTGCTCGAAGTGATCCACGATGTCGCCGGCAACGAGAGCAAGGCGCTCTTTCGTCCCTACAACGGCCTCAAGCTGGGCCCACTTGGTCTTGAGCTTCTCCTTGCGCTCGACCTCTTCGCCTTCGGTGGCCTCCTCGAAGCCGGGATCGATGTTGGGCCGCTCCTGCTCGTCCAGCGAGAGCTTGGCCAAACGACTCTCGTAGTAGATGGGCACGGTGGCCTTGTCCTCGACTGAGCGCTGGATGTCATACACGCTGATGTAGTCGCCGAACACCGCCCGGGTGTTGGCATCCTGTAACTCGATAGGCGTGCCAGTGAAGCCCACGAATGAGGCATTAGGCAAGGCATCTCGCATGTGGCGGGCGAAGCCATCGACAAAGTCGTACTGGCTGCGGTGGGCCTCGTCGGCGATCACAACGATGTTGCGCCGCTCGGAGAGCCGCGGGAAGCGCTCGTCCCTTTCTTCCGGAAAGAACTTCTGGATAGTGGTGAACACCACTCCACCCGACTCCACCATGAGCTTGGCCTGTAAATCGGCTCGACTCTTGGCCTGGACCGGCGGCTGGCGTAGCAGATC
>JAPPKI010000019.1 GCA_028820035.1 bacterium
GTGATGATCGGCGTGGGAAAGATGCGGTCGTGGTAGTTGAACGTCCACTCATCCAGCATCCACCGGTTGAAGGCGGTGATTGCGGCGTGCGTCAGGTTGATGTCGTCTTTCATCCGCTCTTCGAGCAGCGAGGCCAGGGTGGGGAACAGCAGGGTGGCGTACACCCCCTGCTCGTCGAGCAGCTTGACACGGTTTTCGGGATTGCGGAAGGCGGGCAGGCAGCGGATGGGCTTGCCGGTGAACTCCCGCAGGGTCATGCCGTTGGGGTTGTTGCCCCGGTAGTACTCCTCCCACGCGCCGGGGGCAGCCACCACCTCGAAGGTGGGGTTGGGGATGTACTCGCTGATCTTGTTGTTGATGGCGATCTTGGTGCGGCCGTCCACGTCTACATAGCGGATGGCGCTTCGATAGTGCTCGGGGAGGTGGCGGGTGAAGGCGTCGATGGGCTCGTAGAGGTGGTTGTCGGCGTCGTAGGCGTGGTAGTCGAGGTTCATGGCTCCTCCGAGGAGAGGATTTCGGGTGTTGATTCGGTGACGAGAACCGTGTCGCGAGCATATTCCTCGCCGGTGCTCGCGCTCACGCTGAGCACCATGTGTTCTTCAAGGACTTCGCTCTTGCCGTAGTGGGCGTTGATCACCGGGGGTTCGAAACCCATACCGCTACCTCGAATGAGCCAATCGGCGTCGGGGGCGGCTTGGCGGAGGTCTTGACCGGTGGCACCGGGGACGCAGGCGGCAATGAGGGCAGCGTGGGGGCGGGCCTCGGGGGGTCCGCCGCCCGCAGTGCGGCCCAGGCCGCCCTCGTAGTGGAAACGGATGCAGCTGAAATCGACGATGGGGCCGTGTACTCGGGGCTCGGCGGCGGGGGTGGATGATCCGGCCAGGGCCATGGCCTCCACGCCGGCGGCCAGCCGCTGGGCATCGGTGCCGGAGTAGGCGAGGGCAGCTTCGGCGGCTTCGGCGGCCACAGCGCAGGCGGCCCGGATGGCGTCGACCTCCGAGGGAAGCTTGGTGCGGCGGGCCCTGAGCAAGATGTCATCGGCGGGGACGATCTCAGCGTTGGGCGCCACTGCGCCGAGCAGCCCGGCCATGCCCGGCGACCAGGCGTCGACCCCCACTGTCTTGGCTTTGGCCATGCCAGGGTTAGCAGCCAGGCGCTGGTAGATGATGGCCCCGTTCCAGGTGATGCCGTGCAGGTGGTCTAGATCGATGTCTTCAGGGACACCTTCGTCCCAGGTGGACAGCAGGAAGATCTCGCCGGTGGCGACATTGAGGGTGCATACCGGGCCGAACGGGCGGGCGCCGGCGGTCCAGAGCTGGTGGGCGCCGGTGATGTAGTTGATGTGGTCTTGTCGTCCGGCCACCAGCATGTCGATGCCGGCGGCGGCCAGGGCGTCGACGGCTCGGGTCCGGCGTTGGAGGTGCAGGCTCACGTCGGCACCTCGGTGGTGATCGAGGGGGGATGAGTCACGTCGGCACCTCGATGAGGATCGAAGAGCGGTGAGTCACGTCGGCACCTCGAAGGGGTTGTAGGGGTGGCCGCCCCCCAGGGGGATCCAGCCGTCTTCGGTGACGGCCACGATCTCCTCGGCCCGGTAGCCGCCGGTGCCGTCGTCCCAGATGGCGGGCTCCAGCACCAGCACCATGCCGGGCTCCAGGGTGTTGGCGGCGTCGAAGTCGGGGCCGTTGTCGGTTCCCAAGAAGGGCATCTCGGCGCTCTCGATGCCCACCCCGTGAACGAGGTAGAAGTGGGGCATCCAGGGGCGCTCGCCGTCGGGCTGGTGGGCGGTGTCGGCGGCAGTGGCCGCGGCGCACACGTCGGCGAAGGTGGCGCCGGGCACGATGGCCTCGTAGGAAGCGTCCATCACCGCCAGCCACCGCTCGAAGCAGCGCTGCTCGGCGGGGGTGGGCGGGCGGCCGACCACCCAGGTGCGGCCGAAGTCGGAGGCGTAGCCGTGATAGTCGCTGCCGGCGTCCACCCAGACGAGGTCGCCCTCGGCGTAGACGGGGTCGCCCGACCAGGTGGGGAAGGCGAGGTGGCCGGTGGTGGTGCGGGGGCCGTCGGCCATGCGCCGGGCCATGGGCTGGAAGATGACGTCGATCATGTTGGCGTCGATGCCCTCTTCCCGGAGGCGGCGGAGGAACACGGCGGCCAGCTCGCTGCGGCGCACGCCGGGGACGAGGGCCTCTTGGACGGTAGCCATGGCCCGGTTGGTGCGGGACTGGGCCTGGTGGATGCAGGCCAGCTCGTCGATGGTCTTGTGGAGCTTGACCGCGCCCATGGTGTTGGCCGCGTCGGTGATGTGCGCGGCCGACAGCACGCTGGTGCGGCGCATGGCCCCGGTCATCAGGTCGATGCCGACA
>JAPPKI010000056.1 GCA_028820035.1 bacterium
CGACCGCTTTCTCACCAAGCGGAACTGGCTCAACCTCCTCGATCAGGCAGCCCCGCTGGGCCTAATCGCTGTCGGGGTAACCCTCTGCATAATCGCGGGGATCTTCGACCTATCGACAGGGTCGGTGTTCGCTTTGGCCGCAGTTGTGGCCGCCAAAGTCGCGGCCGTCGACCCGTGGTTCGGTGTTGCAGTGGGCGTAGGGGTGGGAGCCCTGCTCGGTCTGTTCAACTCGCTGGTCATGAGGACAACCGGCATCAATTCCTTCATTGGCACGCTCTCCACCAGCATCATCTTCCGCGGCATCGCCCTACTCACAACCAGCGGTCTGATCGTTTCTGTCGCCGACCGGGAGTACAAGACACTGGGAACCGAAACCTTCTTGGACGCCAAACTGACTGTCTGGGTATTCGCCGCCGTGGCCATCATCTTGGGAATAACACTGGCGCGAACGACGCTGGGAAGGGCTCTGTACGCCATCGGAGGCAATCCTGAGGCCGCTCGGCTCGTCGGAATAAGAGTTGGCGCAGTGCAGACTTTCGCCTACGTCGCCTCGGGCACATGCGCCGCTCTGGCCGGTGTCCTCACATCCAGCCGCACCGGCTCCGCCCAGGCCGACATCGGAATAGGGCTCGAGCTGTCAGCCATAACGGCCGTCGTCGTCGGCGGGACGAGCATTTTCGGAGGGGAGGGCGCAGTATGGCGGACAGTCGTCGGCGTGATGCTCCTCCAGACCATCGGCAACGCCTTCAACCTGCTGGGCGTCGATCCGACCTACAAGCAGGTAGTGCAAGGGGTTCTGATCCTTGCCGCTGTCTCGATCGACCACCTGGGACGGCGCCGTGTCCGGTAGCCATTGTTCGCTTCTTCGACTACTAGGAGACCGCTATGCCCACTGACACTCCCAACGAAGTCTTCCTCCAGCGATGGAAAAGGACCCGAGAGCGAATTGCATCCACAGGCGCTCACGGGATCCTGTTAGGAGGAGGATCAGATCTGGCCTATTTGACGGGATATGAGGCCATGCCGCTTGAGCGGATCACCGCGTTCGCAGGGAAGTTGTCTCCACCGGATTCGAAGCCTGCATTGATCGTTCCCGCATTGGAGGCTGCCCGAGTACGGCCAAGGCCGTCGGTCTACTCCATCAAGAGTTGGGGCGACTCCACTGACCCTGTTGAGGCCATCGCAGAAGAGATACCCGACTCTGGCACAGTCCTCATCTCCGATGACCTATGGGCTATGCATGTCATCGGTCTCCAGCGCCGTACACCACATGTAACTCTAATTCCGATTGGCGAAGCGACCGGCGGGCTGAGGGAGATAAAGAGTCCCGCGGAGCTCGACGCCCTAGCCGAAGCAGGGTCATTAGCTGACCGGGTGATGGCCCAAGTCCAGGGTGGTGAGGTTTCCCTTGTCGGACGAACCGAAGTCGAGATAGCCGACGACATTTCCGGCCGCCTCCTTGCCGCCGGCCATGACACCGTCGAATTCGTCATCGTCGCGTCAGGCCCGAACTCTGCCAGCCCCCACCACCACCCCGGCTCGCGCGTCGTCAAAGCAGGTGAGATCGTGCTGTTCGATTTCGGCGGTAGTTTCAACGGCTATTGCAGTGACACGACTCGCTGCGTTTACACAGGCCCGATTCCCGACGAGGTCCGCTTTGTGTACACGATTCTCGCTGCGGCTCAAGAGGCAGCGGTACTAGAAGCCCAGCCCGGTCGCTCGCTCGCCGAGGTTGATCTCGCCGCTCGGAGCGTTATCGGCGGCGCGGGATTCGGTGACAATTTCATTCACCGGACAGGCCACGGCATCGGTGTCGAAGTCCACGAACACCCGTACGTCACAAAGCTGAACAACGACCCCATCGAAATCGGCCATGCCTTCAGCATTGAGCCGGGTATCTACTTCCCTGGAAAATGGGGGATGCGCCTTGAAGACATCGTGGTGATTGAAGCCGACGGGGCGAGGCGCTGCAACAACAGCGACAGAAGCCTCCTCGAAGTCTGATTGGCTCTGCAATGGAAACAATCGACCCTCCTGAAACAGCCGCGAATGCGGAAGACCCTTTGCTGGATCTGGCCGGCCGCTCAGTCGAGCAAGTGACGCAATGGCTTCTGGCGGCTAGAGGAGCTGACTATCGCCCAGAGAGGCAAACGGCTCAGCGATTGGCCGGCGTGGTAACCGACGATGACGGAGTTGCGTTCGCCATGAGATTCGTCGATCGCGTCATCAGGCCTGACGATCACCGTTCCGCAGCCAGACAGCTCAAGGCCCTCGTCAATGGGAAGCAACTCCCTGGCTTCCTATCGGGTTTCGACAAGATGCTGCTGCGCGTCGGCGCGCGGCTCGCCCCCGCGCTTC
>JAPPKI010000328.1 GCA_028820035.1 bacterium
GCACCGGCAGGGTGTCGCCCGCCGGCGAGGCGGTGCCCAAGTTGCCCCCCAGGGTCCCGGCGTTGCGAATGGGCGGCGAGCCCACCGTGCGGGCGGCCTGGGCCAGGGCGGGGGCGGCATCGGCCAAGGCCGTGGTCATCATCTCGGTGTAGGTGACCCCGCCGCCCACCACCACCCGGTTGTCGGCAACGCTCCATTGGCGCAATTCGGGCACCTGGGCCACGGCCACCACCTGGCTGGGACGGCGCAGACCCCGGTTGATCTCCACCATGAGATCGGTGCCCCCGGCCAGAACGGTGGCGTCGGGATGCTCGACCAGCGCACCCAGTGCCTCATCCAGGCTCCGGGCCACCACCACATCGCTCATCGCAGCGCCCTTGCAGCCCGTTCCTCCACGGATTCAAGGCGCAGCCTCAGTCCCAACGCGTTGGCAAGCTTCAGCAGCGTTGACAATGTGGGGTTTCCATCTTCAGACAGCGCTTCGTACAGGTTGCCGCGGTTTAGTCCGGTGTCGCGGGCCAAGGCGCTCATGTTTTGCGTCTGGGCGATGTGCTTCAAGACAGCTCGAATGACTGCACCATCTCCCTGGTCTTCTTCCGCGGCCGCCCGGAGAAGTCCTCGGACATCCCCTTCGGGCTTCACGTAGGCCGCCGGGTCAAACCTCTGAAATTCCTCAGCCACTGCATTTCACCGCTTGGCGGTACCGCAGCCTGCGCAGCCAGCGGTCGGATGTCGCGCTGCGCAGGACCATACACATGACTCAATTGTACGATGCACCGGACAGCGTGTGAAGAGGGCGGGATTTATCGTCGCGTCCGGCGCTGCTCCGGCTTGTCGTCTCTCGAAACCGGCGTCGGAATCTGAGGGTAGACGGGTCGTGGCTCGTCACGGCCTCTGGGCTCCTTGACTTGGCGCTGTCCGAAGATCATGCGCTTCTCTCGCATCGGGTCTTCTCCCGTGTTGTCAGGGTATATGGCAGATGGGAAGTCCCTTCGCTGCCGCACATGCGATACCGCCCAGGGTATCTGACCTGGTAGGGAATGTAATCCTTGCCGTCCAATGTGCGGCAGTGAGCTCAGCAACAGGATGCAGGGGCACAATTTCCCAAATGGTGTTGAAGGCAGTCTCACCTGCGGATAGGGTCATTTCAATCTTCCCCGTCTGGCCTGCTTCGCAGGGCATGGCGGGGGTTTATCTTTTAAGGCTTATGTTGCGATGCCTGACACCCGAGTTGCCGTCTTCATCGACTACCAGAACGTGTACCACAGTGCCCGCGAGCTGTTTTTCTTCGCCGACAAACCATCACCAATTTTGGGCCACGTCCACCCCCTGCGCTTCGGTGAGTTGCTCTGCGATCTCGGCAAGGTCAAAGACCCTCGTCGGGTGCTGGCGGGAGTTCGGGTATACCGCGGCCAGCCCGACAGCCGTAGCGGGATGAGACTCAGCCGGGCATTTAACCGGCAGGTAGAAGCCTGGAAGCAGATTCCCGGCGTCACGGTTCGCACTCGGCCTCTGAGATATCACCGAACCTCAAAGCCGGGTCAACGGCCCGAATGGGCAGCGGAGGAGAAGGGAATAGATGTGATGATGGCCTTGGACATCTCCATAGGGGCCCGAAACGACGCCTATGACGTCGCGATCATCGCCTCTGCTGATTCTGATTTCGTTCCTGCATTGGAGGATGCACTGCATGTAGGCAAGCGTGTCGAAACTGCCACTTGGTGGATACCCAAGTCTCCCCGCGGCCAGCTGAGGCTCCCCGGTCGCAAGATCTGGAACCATTGTCTTGACAGAAGCCAGTTCGATCTCGTGCGCGACGACATCGATTACTCCGCCGAGTCGTCGAAGGGGGCCACCCATTGAAATGGCTCGGCCAGCTCACCCTGACCATGCTGCTGGTAGCCGGATGCACCGCTGACGACAACAGCCGCCTGGTATTGGTGTCGGTGAGCTGAGCGACACGATGCAGGGGCAAAATCTCCCAAATGGTGTTGAAAGCAGCCTCACCCTGCAGATAGGGTGATCTCATTCCTCCCCGCCTGGCCTGCTTCGCAGGGCATGGCGGGGGTTTATCATTTAAGGCCAAATCGCCGAGGCTGTGGGGCTCCTGCGGTACATATTTGGCGGGATTTCTGGCAAAATGTAATTCCTGTGGCTACTGAGATCAGCGTTGATGGTCAGGGCCTGAGCGACCGGCTGGCTGCTTTGGCTTCAATTGGCGAAATCGAAGGCACCGACGGTGCCTGCCGGTTGGCGCTGACCGACGATGATCGGGATGGCCGCGACCTGGTTGTCACCTGGATGCGGGATCTGGGCTTGGAGATCAGCATCGACGGCATCGGCAACGTGACCG
>JAPPKI010000406.1 GCA_028820035.1 bacterium
GGAACATCTGCCCGGTGAGCATGTACACGTCGCTGGGGACGATGCGCTCGGCCACTGTTTGGTTGAGCATCCCGAAGTAGACGCTGCGGTGGCTGTGCAGGGCGCCCTTGGACTCTCCGGTGGTACCCCCGGTGTAGAGGATGAACAGCGGGTCGCTGTCGCCCACCTCGGAAGACGCCTCTGGTTCGGCGTCCGAAGACGAGGCCACCAACTCCTCGTAGGAGCCGTCGCCGCCTTCGCCGTACTGGAGCCAGTGCTCTACCGAGCCCACCAGCCCGGAAAGCTCGGCCGACTCAGCAGCGTAGGCCCCCTGGGTGATGTAGGCCCGGGGCTCGCCGTTGTTCACGATCTTGGCCAGCTCCGGGGCCGACAGCCGCCAGTTCATGGGCTGGGCGACCAAACCGGAGCGCCCGCATGCAAAGTAGAGCGCGGCGTACTCCACCGAGTTCTGGCTCAAGATCCCGACCCGGTCGCCCTTCTCCAGGCCCAGGCCCACCAGCCCGTTGGCCAGCCGGCGGATGTGCTCGTCGAAGGCCGCGAAGGTGACCCGCTGGCCGGTGGTGGAGTCGATGATCGCCTCGCGGTTCGGTGTCTGCCGAGCCCACTTGGCGGGAATCTGGCCGATGTTCATCTGCGGCTCCTTTCTAGAGACCGGTAGCGATGTTCATGGCCGCTCATGGCCGACCGTGCCTAGTAAGGCAGATCGAGGGCCAAGGAGCGCTTCTGGATCTTCCAGTCGTCGCCCACCCGCACGCAGTCGTCGGTGTACACGCCGCTGGAGAGGACGGTCAGCTGGCCGTTCTCCACGGTGATGAGCACCAGATAGCTGATGGCGATGATGGAGTCTTCGGACTCGTTCTCGAAGTAGAGGTTGGTCACCACGTGGCGGCGCTGATCGGTCTGCTCCTCCATCGCCCCGCTGAACAGCCCGGCGATGGCCTCCGACCCCTCGAAGGTGATCGGGTCGCTGCCGGCGATGGTCATAGTGAACACCGGGTTGTCGGGGGCGAACATCCCGATGAGGAAGTCGCTGTCGCCCACGTCGTAGGCCACCCCGGCGTGGTTCAAAAGCTCGGTTACTGCTTGTTTGTCTGCCATTGGATTACTCCATTCCCAGTTGGTCTACCGTGCCCCGCCACGCGAGCGAGCCACCGTCGATCAATATGTACGCGCCGTTGATGAATCCGGCCTCCCGG
This sequence comes from bacterium, assembly GCA_028820035.1. Lineage (GTDB taxonomy): Bacteria > Actinomycetota > Acidimicrobiia > Acidimicrobiales > Bin134 > Poriferisocius. The sequence continues at coordinate 1,197 of JAPPKI010000406.1, forward strand.
CCGGCCAAGAAGCACACCAGCTCGCCCACCTCAGAGGGCAGTCCCAACCGGGGAATGAGAGAGGTGTTGACGAGCGCCTTCTCGAACGCCGCCGGGTCGTCCGCCTGCTTCACGAAGTCGGTGACCATGTCGGTGGCGATGGCGGTGGGGCCATAGCAGTTGACCCTGATCCCCAGCGGGGCCAAGTCCACCGCCAGGTTCTGAGTTTGCAGCCGGATACCGCCCTTGGACGTGCCGTAGGCCGAATTGTTCGGGTAGGCGGCCTGCGCTCCGGTGGATGCCGCGTTGACGATCGACGGCCAGTCACTCTCCTTGAGGTAGGGGAGGGCGGCCTTCGAGCAGATCCACGGGGCGACGGCGTTTACCTCAACTACTTTTCGGAAAACGTCGAGGGACATCTGCTCCAGGTTGCACTGGTCGGCGGGGGCCAGCCCGCTCTCGTGGATGCCGGCGTTGTTGTGGAGCACGTCGATGCCGCCAAAGGCTTCAGCGGCAGCCGTCATCAGCGCTTCAACCTGGCCGGTATCGGTCACGTCGCAGTGCTGGTAGGCCGCGGTGCCGCCCGACGCGTTGATCTCATCGGCAACCGCCTGTCCTTGTTCGTCGCTGAGGTCGGACACCATCACTTTGGCGCCCTTGCTGGCCGCCACCCGGGCGGTGGCCGCCCCGATTCCGGTCGCCGACCCGGTGATGACGAATCGCAGTCCTTCGATACCCATTTATGCCCCCTAGTGCGAGATACGGCCCGCAGCGTAGGCGGCTTGGTTAGTGGCTGTAAAACAAAGCCGCTAAGCACATCGAATCGCAGGGCGGCAGGGGACTCTTGGTAGGTTTAGCCGGTGCCCTCACTGACCACCACGCCGCCGGAGCGGGCCGGTGCCGACCCCCGCCCCGAGCTGGCTATGCAAGAGGGGCGGGTGCTTTTGACCGGCAGCCGGTGTAGGGACTGCGGCTATCCGCAAGCGGTACACCCGCCGCGCTGTCCGCTATGCGGAAGCCGTTCCATAGCGCCCGCGACCTTTGGTCCCAAGGGGACGGTGTTCAGCTCCACGGTGCTGCGAATCCCTGTGCCAGACCGCACGCCGCCGTTCACCCTGGCCTATGTGGACGTGGACGATGGTCCCCGGATCCTCGCCCACGTGGACGGTCCGGATG
>JAPPKI010000172.1 GCA_028820035.1 bacterium
TTCTCGGGCCGAGAGCCCCCATCGTCCAGCGGCCTAGGACGCCGCCCTTTCAAGGCGGTAACACGGGTTCGAATCCCGTTGGGGGTGCAAATATCAAGGTCCCGTGGTGCAGTTTGGAGTGCACGCCGGCCTGTCAAGCCGGAGGTCGCGGGTTCAAATCCCGTCGGGACCGCACAACAGAACATGGTCGGGTAGCTCAGTTGGCAGAGCGTCCGCCTGAAAAGCGGAAGGTCACCGGATCGACGCCGGTCCCGACCACCACCCACCCCCCAACGGCCCGGAGCGAAGCCCAACCCCGCTCCGGGCCGTGCCTTTTGCGCAGGGCTCTTTCCTCAGCCGTAGCGGGGGGACTCAGGACCCGAAGCGCTAGCCGTAGTGGGTGGCGACGTTTTCGGGGTAGCTGCGGGAGAAATAGTTCCAGAGCTGCTCGCCGTAGGTGGTGGGGCGATAGGAGCTGGACATGTCGGCCACACCGGCCTCGGTCTCGGCAATGCTGGCCATGAAGCCGGCGCTGTTGTGGTGGGGGCTGGCGGCTACGGCGGCGGCGAATTTCTCTTCGAGCGGCAGCGGGGTTAGGGCCACGTCGAGCGACGGGCCGTGGAAGTAGCCTGCCGAGTAGCGCTCTTCGGTGGTGATCACCTGGTGGGCGGTGGCCACCAGGTAGTTGCCGGTCATGGCCTGGAGCGTCTCGCCCAGGTTGATCACGTACGACCCTTCAATCGAGGGTACGTCAATCCAATCCCCCTCCTGGTTCTGCACTTGCAGCCCGGCGGTGGGGCCGGGATCCAGCACGGTCAAGAACCCGGTGTCTCGGTGGGCGTTGACACCGGCCTCACCTTCGGGAGTGGGGGGATAGTGGATGAACTTGGCCAGCGACATGGTCTGGGTTCCGAAGGACCGCTCCAGGTAATCCTCCCCCAGTCCCAGCCCCAGCGAGAGCGCCCCCAAGAGGCGGTTGGCCAAGCCCCCCAGCTCGTCGAACCACTGGTTGGTGAGGTCTCTATGGCCGGGGAGGAGCTCATCGGGAAGCCACTGGTTGGGGCCCAGCAGGCGTAGGTAGTAGGGCTCGACGTCTTTGGGCTCGGCAGGCCACTCGGTCCACCAGTCGATCTGCTCTCGGATGTCGGGGCGATTGTTGGTGTATTCGGCCCCCTCCGGCTCCCAGCCTCGGAAGTGGCGGGAGCGCCGCTTGTCGATCAACTTCTTCTGCTCTTCGGAGAAGGCGAAGAACTTCCGCAGCATGGCGAAGATGTTGCCGCTCAGGTCGTCGGACACCCCATGGTTCACCACCAGCAAGAAGCCGACCTCGTGGCAGATCCGGCACAGCTCCTCGGCCAGGGCTTCGCGCTCACCCCGGATTCCCGACAGGGGGCCGAGATCCACCACGGGAATCTGATCGAACGCGCCTGCGGCGGTCACACTGTCCAGCGTAGCGGTCATCGCCTTGAGGCCCCCTGAATGGGATCAGACAGAGGGCGATCAGCCGAACTCCCCGCCCGCGAACCAGTTGTCGAATGCGGGGCGCATGGCCACATCGATGAGCTCGATCCGCAGGCCGGTGGTGGGGGGAATCAGAAAGGCAAACCCTTGAAGCCCACCGTCTTCGCTGGCCCCGCCGTAGATCAGCTCGCACCCCCCAGCCTGAAGCGCGGCGATGTCGGCGTGGAGGTCTTCGGTCCAATAGCCCATGTGGTTGAGTCCCCCGTAGAGGTCGAAATCCCAGAACGATCCCTTGGGGCCGGCGGCCAGCTCGATCTGCACTGGGCCCTCCACCGTGTAGGAGAATTGCACGCTGGTGGACACCACCTCACCGTCTATCAGCAGGTCGAGGTCGAGAGATTGCAGGGAATGCCAGGTGAGGCCGGAGGCTGCCGAGATGTGGGCCATGGACTCCTCAACATCAGCGACGACGATGCCGGTATGGAAGGGGTCGGTGATCAAAGCCATGGCGGCACGGTAGCCGATGGCCTGGGAATTGCCGCTAGCGACCCAAGTCGTCGATGTCGGTGACGAACTGGCGAGCGTTTTCGTTGTCTTGGGCCACGGCACCGATGGTCTTGGCCTTGTCGGTACCTCCTCGCAGTGCGGCCAAGGGGTCGGTCTGGTCGCCCACATAGCCCAGGGCGAACGCCCCCTGGGTGTAGCCCATCATCCTCAACAGGTCGTCGTCGAGAGTGCGGGCGATCTCGGGCGGGCAGGCCAGATACTGGTTCTCCTCCTGGCGCACCCAGCCCACCGCGTAGGTGATGTTCACCCCCCGGCGCACGGCGCCGCTGGGGTTGGCCCCGGCGCCCTGGAGCACCATGCCGGCGTAGAACAGCACCCTGCCGAGACTCAAATACGCCTGGG
>JAPPKI010000495.1 GCA_028820035.1 bacterium
TCTCGGCTCTCCGCCTGATCGTTCCATCATGGTGCTGACCACCTCGGCCTCCCCCGAGTTGCTTCAGCGTCTTCAGCAGGAGGGGGTGGAACTGGTGCTGGTGACCGAAGCCCTGCTCGATCCGTCCGGCGAACCGGTAAGCACCTCGGCCATGACGTCTTTCATGCTCCCCACAGCCGACGATCCCATGCCCGCGGTGGCTATCGACAACACCGCCACCGCTCATTTCGTTCGGGCCGACAGTCCAGAAGTGGCTCCCTATCTGGTCTTGGCCGATTTGGCCATCCGCTGGTTTGAAGATCCCCAGCAACTCCGTGGAATCGTGCTGGCACCTCCTTTGGCATCACTTTCTGATCCCACCAGCCTGGGAGTGCTGCTGGATCAGATCGGCGCCAGCCCGATCCTCTCCTCCGTCTACCCTGCCACCATCGCCGAGCACATCGAACCCGACACCCTCCGTCAGGTGCGTCCCGCGGAGGAGAACGGATTCGGGGAGGACTACCGGGCCGCTTTGAGCGATGGGCAGCGCATCGCCCGGTCGTACCAGAACATGGTGGACCCGATTGCCACCGTAGGCACTCCAGAGCGGCAGTCGATCGAAACGTTGGGGAGAGCGCTCTTGCTGTCCGGCGCATACGGACTGACCGAGACCCAGCGAGACGCCTACCTGGCGGTGGTGGCCCAAACCGTTCGGGACACCGTGGCCGCCATCCAGCCGCCGAGTCGCCAGAGAATCACCCTGACCAGCCGGTCGGAGAGCATACCCATGCTCATCCGCAACAACCTTGACCACGATGTCATCGTGCGGTTGGACCTCAACAGCGACAAGCTCGACTTCCCCGAAGGAAACTTCTTGCTGCGGCGGCTCTCCCCCGGAGTCAACCAGATCCAGGTGCCGGTGCAGGCCAAGACTTCGGGCGACGCCGTGCTGGAGATCAGCGTCAACTCGCCTACCGGGCTCTTGGCCCTGGGCGAGTCGCAGTTGACCGTGCGAGCAACCTCCCTGTCGGGCACCGGTGTGGGGATCGCCGCCGCCGCGCTGGCCATCCTGCTTTTGTGGTGGGCTCGACACTGGTGGTCGCGCCGGCGCTCCAAACTCGAGCTTCCAAAAAGTAGTGTCAGTGCATGACCGTTCGAATTGTGACCGACAGCTCTTGCGACCTCAGCGCCGCCGACATCGAGCGCCACCAGATCACCGTGGTCCCGCTCACCATCCGATTCGGCGACGAGGAGTTCACCGACGGTGTGGGCCTATCGGCGGAGAACTTCTACGCCAAGATGGCCGCCAGCGATGAACTGCCCTCTACTGCGGCTCCCGCACCCGGCGCCTTCGAAGTGGTGTTTCGAGATCTGGCCGCCAGCGGTGCCGAGGCCGTGGTATGCGTCAACTTGTCATTCGCCCTGTCGGCCACCGGGGAATCGGCCCAGAGTGCGGCCCGAGCCACCGACGGCGAAGTGGACGTTCGGGTGGTGGACTCCGGCAAGGTATCGGTGGGCCTGGGTGTCATGGTGAAAGCCGCCGCAGCCGCGGCTGAGGCCGGACACAGCGCCGATGAGATCGAAGCCCAACTGGCCGATCTGAAGAACCGGGTCTTCATCTATGCCGTACTGGACACTCTGGACAACCTCAAGAAGGGCGGCCGCATCGGTACTGCGCAGGCGCTATTGGGCAGCGCCCTGTCGATCAAACCGTGCTTGGACCTCACTTCCGGCGTCGTAGAGGAGGCGGGCAAACAGCGAACCAGGGGCAAGGCCCGGAACTGGCTGGCCGCGCAAGTGGCCGAAGCCGGGGAGTTGGAACACCTGGCCATCGCCCACGGTGCAGCCGAAGACATCGACGCGTTCACAGCCAGCCTGGGGGAATCCCCCGCTCAGAACCCCTTGACGGTGGCCCTCATCGGCCCAGTTGTGGGCACTCACGCCGGCCCCGGTGTCATCGCCGCCGCCATGGTGCCCGCCCCCTAAGTACGTCTTGGCCCGCAGAAAACGCCATCGGTAACCTTCGAGCCGTGTCGGAGTTCCTCCGCGACTACCTCCTCGTCGTTATATTCCTCGTGCTGGCAGGCGCTTTGGTCTTTGGGATGCTGGGGCTCGGCAGCCTGTTGCGGCCCTCCCGGTCGCAGCCCCAGAAATACATCACCTATGAGAGCGGCGTCGACCCCGTGGGACTGGGCTGGTCGCAGAGCAACATCCGCTACTACGTGTTCGCCCTCTTGTTCGTGATGTTCGACGTTGAGGCGGTGTTCATCTTCCCCTGGGCCACTCGGCTGGAGGCCTACGGGACGTTCGGCTTGGTCGAGATGGCCATCTTCATCTTCATCCTTGCGCTGGGCTTGGTGT
>JAPPKI010000026.1 GCA_028820035.1 bacterium
TTGTAGTGGTAGTCGAGCCCGCACTCCCCCACCGCCACCACCCGGTCGGACCCCAACATCTCCTCAATGCCGCCGATACCGTGGCGGGCCTCGTGAGGGTGTATCCCCACGGTTGCCCACACCTTGTCGCTGGCTGCGGCCTTTGAAATTGCGGCGATTGAGGTGGCCAAATCGGTGCCAACGTCGATCATGCGCTCTACCCCGGCCGCCGATGCCTGGTCGACCGTGGCCTCAAGGGTGTCCAACTCCAAATGGCAGTGGTTGTCGATCCAGCGCACCGCTAGCCACACAAGCGACCTGCATAGGCCAGAGTGTTCGAGAATCGTCGGTGAGCCAACTTCTAACCCTTCAGGCGAGGAAACAACGGATTGCCCTGGGCCACCGGCAACCCGCCGGGATACTGCCCCCACACCGCAGCCGCGGGTAGCCGTTGGTCGAGGGGAGACCCATCCAGGCCCAAGCGGATCCAGGCTGCCTCACAGGAGGAGGGGATGGCCGGGCTGGCCAGCACGCACACGATGCGCAGGGCCTCCAGGGCGTTGCCCAGCACCGTGTTCACCAGGGGGCCCGGTTCCATCTTCCATGGCTCAGTGGCCTGAAGGTACTCATTGGTGTCGCGGATGAGGCGCCAGGTGGCCTCCAGCGCCACCGAGGGCTGGAATCGGTCCCAGGCCGCGGCGGCGTCGGCGTACACCTCAGCGGCGATGTCGGCCAGCGGGTGGTCGGGGTCGGGGGCGGGGCCGATCCCGCCGCACTTTTGGTGAACCAGCGTGGACGACCGCTGCAACAGGTTGCCGAAGTTGTTGGCCAGATCGGTGTTGTAGCGGTGCTGGAGGGCTTCATGGCTGACCTCGCTGTCGGGGCCGAACGGCGTGTCCCGAAGCAGGGAGTAGCGGAATCCGTCCACGCCAAAGTCACCAATGAGGTCGCTGGGCGAGATCTGATTGAACGCCGACTTCGACATCTTCTCCCCGCCCACCAGCAGCCATCCGTGGACGTGATAGTGGGGCAAGTCTTCCACCCCGGCAGCCAGGAGCATGGCCGGCCAATACACGCAATGGAAGCGGATGATGTCTTTGCCCAGCAGGTGGCGCACCGACGGCCACCACGCTGCGAACTGCTCGTCGTCAGCCCCGTAGCCCGCGGCGGTGGCATAGTTGGTGAGCGCGTCGTACCACACGTAGAACACATGGCCCTCGGCCCAGGGCACCGGGATGCCCCAGTCGATGGAGGTGCGGGTGATGGAGATGTCCCGCAGCCCGCCCCGGATGATGCCCAGTGCCTCGTTGCGGTAGCCCTCGGGAGTGATGTTCTGGGGGTTCGCCTCGAACCACTCCAGCAGCGGCTCCTCGAACTCGGAGAGCTTGAAGAAGTAGTTCTCCTCGGTCATCCGCTCCACCCGGCCCGACTCGATGTCCTCGGTGGTCACGTCTTCTTCTGACACATAGGCCTCGTCAGACACCGAGTACCAGCCGTCGTAGACCGCCGAGTAGATATAGCCGTTGTCATAGGCCCGCTGCATGAGGGTCTGGACCGAACGGTGGTGGCGGGGCTCGGTGGTGCGGATGAACTCGTCGTTGGCCACGCCGAGCTCGGCCCACGCCTCCCGGAAGCGCTGGCTGGTGCCGTCGGCCTGCTCTAGGGGCGACAGCCCGTTGGCCTCCGCCGCCCGCTGGACCTTGAGGCCGTGCTCGTCGGTGCCGGTCAGGTAGAACACTTCCTCGCCCAGCAGCCGGTGCCAGCGGGTGACGGCGTCACCGTTGAGCACGGTGTAGGCGTGGCCGATGTGGGGCGCGTCGTTGACGTAGAAGATCGGGGTCGTCAAGAAGTAGCGCGACACCGCCTCAGACTACCGGCCCCCACCTCAGATGTAGACCCCCACATCACCGGTAGTCCCAGTTTCGACGCGTAGTGCCTGTTACGGCCATTCAAGGGAACTGTGGCCCCCTGCCTACGCTTGCTGGGTCGCATCGCTCACAGCAACGGTGCGGTCCCACTCGTCGACGATCCCGGCTGTGGAGAGCCCTAGTCCTTTCTGCCTTGAATGCCAGCAGATCTGCAAGAGATTCTGGCGGTGGTCGACAACCCGCAGCATTTCGGGCACCTCGAAGACTCTGCGCCCTGTGTCCTCGTCCCGCGATTCCTCCACCGCCCCAGAGGAAACCAGGGTGCGAAGGCCCCGCCTCACCGAGTTGGCGCTACGGCCTGTAGCGTCCACCAGATAGGGGACGCTCGCGGCAGGCATAGTGGACATCGCAGCCAGCGTGGCCGCAGCCGCTGAGTGGGATCTCAGGGCCAGCCCGTCCCACTTGGTTTGCATGCCCGCTATGACGT
>JAPPKI010000197.1 GCA_028820035.1 bacterium
GCTGTGGGCGGTCCCGTATCTGAGCCTCCGGAGCCCGATCTCACAGTTGTTGACGACCGGCCATTACTCTGGGCCATAACCCACCAAGAAACAGGAGCACTCTTGTTCGTCGGACGACTCGTCGACCCAAGCTCATAAGGCCAGAAGCAATCAGTAGCGGATGGCGCGGCTGGGGCAGAGGGTCTCTGCTTCTTCGACGGCCTCTCGCTCGGATTCGGGCGGATGCTTGTCGATGACGTGTGAAAGGGTATCGTCGCCCAGCCGGAACACCCGGGGCGCGACTCTCTCGCAGTAGCCCACCCCCTGGCACTGAAGGTGGTCGACGGTGACGTGCAGCTGATTCTCGCCCATCGCTCGCCTACAACTTGGTCAACAGGATCGGGAAGCGGCCGTAGGCGTCGTGGTGGCTGGCCTCGGTGTAGGCCGGCGGATCTTCGGGGTCGATCTCGATGCCGGCGTCGTAGAGCGCGCTGGCGATGTTGACCAGGGTGCCGTCGGTGCCCTCGTCGTTGTCGGTTCGGGCCGAGAGGCCGGTGACCAAGGTGCGTCCGATGCAGATGTGCTCGCCGCCGCCGAAAGTGAGTCCCCAGGGCTTCACCGCGGCGACCTCCCGGTAGGGATCGAAAACCCCGGCATCGGGCCCGAATACCTCGGTGTCCCGGTTGGCCGGGGTGAACAGGCATGCCACCCGCTCATCGGCGGCAATCGTCTTGCCGTTGCTCAGCGCCACTTCCTCATTGGCGATCCGCAGGAGCGCGGGCGACGGCAGGTGCAGCCGAAGGGCCTCGTGGGCGGCCCGCTTGATGAACTCCCGGTCGGACACCTTGGACCGGTCCTCGGGGTGGGCGTCGAACCACTCGTCAAGATGGGCGATCAGGTGGGGCACCGAGTGGGTAGTGGTCTGGGTGGCCGCCACCAGGAACAAACACGCTTCCCGCTTGGGCAGCTCCTCGTCCCAGTCGTCGTTCCAGTGCAGGTAGAGCATGGTGATCAGATCGACGGGGAGTTCCTCTCGTTCGATCTCGTCCTGGTGGAATCGCTTTATGAGGGCTCGGCGGCGGGCCACTGACGCGTCAAAGAAGTCGCGGTCGAAGTCGTCACGGACTTCGAGAATGCGCCTGATCACCTCGTCGTGGTCCTCAGTGGACCACTCAACGGTTGCCCCGGTGCCCAATTGCTCCACGTACTCTCGGAACGCGGCGGTTCGCTCAGGGGTGTCCACCCCGTCGATCCCGGTGGTGGCGGCGGCGATGCGGGCCAGCATGGTGCGCAGCAGCACGCAGAGGTCGGCTCGCACGACCCCGTCGTCCCCCCTGTCGTCGCGGCACTCATCCAAGGTCTTGTCGATGAGCGGAATCAGCTCAGTGTGCTCGTAATACTCGAGCGCGGCCTTGGCGAACAGCGGAGCCTCGAGCCGACGGCGCTCAAAGTGCTCGTCGCCGTCGATGGTCAACAGGGAGCGTCCGAAAAACGGCTGGCTTTCCTGATGCGATCCCTGCCGGAAGTTCCGCGACCGGAGGATCTCATCGATCTCGGCATAGGTGACAAAGTGCTGAAGCCCCACGATGTGCGGCGGTGGCGGCATCTCCCGGATGGTGGGCTCTCGAGTCGGCACAATTCAACCTCCGTCTTTGCACTTGCCAACAGAAGATAGTTGGTGGCCACGGCTAGCGTCCGGGGGCGTGCCAGTGTTGTTGGGGGCTTTAGCGTCGGGGCTGATCGGGGTCTCGGATTATTTCGGACGCTATTGCAGCCGACGCGCCCATGCCATGACAACGGTGGGTACAGCCTTCGTGGGCGGGCTGGGCGTGTCGCTGATTCTGGTCGTGGTCGTACCCAGCGCCATCACTGCCGCCGACCTCCTTCTCGGCGCGGCCTCGGGTGTGCTCATCGCAATTGCCCTCTCGGCAATGTGGCACAGCTTGGCCGTGTCCTCCTCAGCCATCGCGTCGCCCATCGTGGCCGCCTTCACAGCATTGGGGCCTCTGACCTACGGATTTGCCACCGGCGAGCGCCCCACGCAGTTGGCCAACGTCGGCATTGCGGTGGCCGTATTCGGGCTGCTTTTGGCGGTGATCGTGCCCCAATCCGTGACCAACGTCGGCACGGGCATTGCCTATGCCGTGCTGGGCGGCCTTGCCTTCACGGCGCTCATCGTGCTGTTGGATAAAACCAGCGTGGACAGCGGGATGTGGCCGGCGTTCACCCAGCGAGCGGCCGCCCTGGTGGTCATGCTGCTGGTAACTCGGGCCAGTCGCATCCCTCAGATCCTGCCCCGGTCGCTGCGGTTGGCCGCCCTGGCCGGGGGCATCGCCGGCGGCTCGGGCA
>JAPPKI010000025.1 GCA_028820035.1 bacterium
GTCTACTGCGACGCATCTTGGAGATGGAGTGTACGGAAAGGCGAGCGGAACCAGCTTGAGGTACCGGATCATCGCCGACTGTGCTTGTCGGGAAAATCAGGTTTATGACGAGTGGCTCATAAGAGATCAGGGGGCGGTAGTCCGCCAGCTCGGGATGGAGCCCAGGCGCTATGCGTCAGACCGGATCGTCGAAGAAGGCGGCTTTGGAAAGGCCAATAAACCGTACAGTCCGGCGGTTGAGGTAGATGCCGTTTACCAGGGGACTGGTAATGACCACGAGGTGGGCATCCAGTATGCCGAGGCCATGAATCAAGTCATCGACGGCAATTTGGCGGTGATCCCCAAAGTGTACGACCGGGCCGCGCACCTGGAATTGCCCGGCGGGCAGACAGGGCACGGCTGGAGCGATGCCGACGGCTTCTGGCTTGCGTTGCGGAGCGCGTTCCCCGACGCGGAGTTCCGCATCCACCACGTCATCGGTCGCAGCGATCCCGGAATGTCGCCGCGGGCGGCACTGCGCTGGTCGCTCGACGGCAGGCACGATGGGTGGGGGATGTTCGGAAGGCCGACAGGAGCACCTGTTCATGTCATGGGATTGAGTCATGCCGAGTTCGGTCCTTGGGGACTGCGGCGCGAGTACGTGCTGTTCGATGAGACCGCCATTTGGAAGCAGATCCTGTTGCACTCTGGCTGAGCGGAGGCAGATGAAGCTGAAGGCGAGCGCGGTTTGACACAATGACTACGTATACAAAGTGTCCCATCCGTGGGGGACAAAGCCGGGGCGGCATCGTCTTCTCTAGCGCGGACCCAATCGCAGGCCAACCATCGGGTTACCTCGGTCGATGTGGCTGCCGAAAGCGGTGTATCGCAGACAACAGTCGCCCGGGTGTTCTCGTCACCAGACAAGGTTTCGCCAGCTACTCGCGAGAGAGTGCGGGCAGCCGCCGAACGGTTGGGCTACGTGCCCAACGCCATTGCCAGGAGCCTAAAGTCGCAAAGGACCAACATCGTGGGTGCCGTGGTGCCTGCCTACGGTGAGTATTGGCAGAGCGTTCTGGCCGAGTTCTCCCGCCAGTTGGCCGAACGCTCATACCAGCTTCTGGTGTTCAGTTTCGGCACGCCGAGAGATGTCGATGGGGCGTTGGCCTCAGTTGCGCAGTACCGCCTTGATGGCGTCGTGCTGGCATCGGCCACCATTGGGCAGGCCCAGCTGGTTGGGATGCGCTCCTCGGAACGGCCTTCGGTTGCCTTCAACCAGCCGGCCGCAGAAGGCGTGGTGCCTTCAGTGTCGGTTGACAATGAGGCGGGGATGGCCGAACTGGCCGAGCATCTTGTCAAGCTGGGAATAGACACTGCGGCTTATATCGGCGGCGTGTCTTCGGCCTCGACCGATCAGGTGCGGTATCGAGGAGCTGTGCAGACCCTGGCTGAGAATGGGGTTGCTTGCCCCTATATCGAAGCAGGTGCCTATACCTACGATGCCGGCTACAAGGCCGCCCCTCAGTTGGCGCAGCGAGACCGATTGCCCGATGCAGTGATGGTGGGCAGCGATGAAGTGGCCTTTGGCGTTCTCGACGGGCTTGCCAATGCGGGCATTTCTGTACCAGGTGACCTGTTGCTCACCGGCTTTGACGGGCTCCCTCAAGCAAGTTGGGCCGGATACGACCTGACCACGCTGGTGCAGACCACCGACGTACTCGTGGCCCGGGCAATTGACGTGTTGACGGGCCCTGGTGTCGACCCGGGGGAAAAGCCTGCTTCAATCGTCGTTCCCGGATCTATCCGCGTTGGCAAGACAACGAGGAAGTCCAGTGCCTGAGATCCTCAAAGCCGCGGCGGCCAAACCCTCCCACGGCTCCGACCCGGAGCTCTCTGAGCGGGTCCGTTCGTTGATTGCTGACATTGAGGCCCGCGGCGAAGCCGCGGTGCGGGAGATGTCGAGCCAATTCGACAATTGGTCCCCGACGCAGTTCCGACTGAGCCTGGGGGAAATCGACAGGATCGTCTCCGGAGTCGATGCCAACACGGCAGAAGACATCAAGTTCGCCCAGTCCCAGATTCGGAACTTCGCCCAAGCTCAGCTTGAATCCATCGGCGACACCGAGATTGAGACTATGCCCGGGGTTGTCTTGGGGCACAAGAACATCCCAGTCGAGTCTGTGGGGGCATATGTCCCGGGCGGACGCTATCCAATGGTGGCCTCCGCCCACATGAGTGTGCTCACTGCCAAGGTGGCCGGGGTGTCCCGAGTGGCAGCCTGCACTCCTCCAATTGGGGGGACGGTGCCTGCTGAGACGGTGGCGGCCATGCACTTTGCCGGAGCAGATG
>JAPPKI010000252.1 GCA_028820035.1 bacterium
GGCCCGGCCCGATGGCGGCCAACATGCACCACGACTACGCCGACCGCAAGAACGAGCGCAAACCGGTGCAGGTGTTCCACGAGGACGCCGCCGACATCCTGTCCGACACCTACGGGCTGATGATCTACCAGGAGAGCGTGATGCGGGTAGCCCAGAAGTTTGCGGGCTATTCCCTGGCCGAGGCCGACAACCTCCGCAAGGCCTGCGGCAAGAAGGACCGGGAGATGATGGCCAAGGAGCGGGACTCCTTCGTGGCCGGCTGCGAGAAGAGCGGTTACGGGGAGGAACTGGGCACCGAGCTCTTCGACATCATCGAGCAGTTTGCCGACTACGCCTTCAACAAGAGCCACTCCTATGGCTACGGGCTGATCTCATATCAGTGCTCCTTCCTCAAGGCCAACTATCCGGTGGAGTACATGGCCGCGCTGTTGACCAGCGTAAAAAGCAAGCTGGAGAAGGCAGCGGTATATCTGGCTGAGTGCCGCCAGCGGGGGATCGAGGTAACGCTGCCCGATGTGAACCGCTCCCAGTCCGACTTTGCGGCCATCGGCTCCGACAGCGACGAGCAATCCATCTCCTTCGGGCTCTCCGCAATCCGCAACGTGGGAGCGGGCGCGGCGCAGATGATTTTGGAGGAGCGGGAGAAGAACGGGCCGTACAGCGACTTCCACGACTTCTGCCAGCGGGTTGATCCGCTGGTGCTGAACAAGGGGACCGTGGAGGCGCTCATCAAAGGGGGTACCTTCGACTCCCTAGGACATCCCCGCCAGGGGCTGCTGAACGTGTTCGAGCCCATCGTGCGGCGCGGTGTCCAGCAGCAGCGAGAGCGCGAGCAGGGAGTGATGAGCCTGTTCGACGAGGGCGGTGCCGATGCCTTCCAAGACGACATCGAGATTCCCGATACCGAGTTCGACAAGTCTCGGAGGCTGGCCGCCGAGCGGGAGATGCTCGGGCTGTACGTGTCCGACCACCCCATCATGGGCATGGAGGGAGTGCTGGCTCGAAAGACCACCCATCGGATCGACCACCTGGCCGAAGCGGAAGAGGGCGCCTCGGTGAAAGTCGGCGGGGTGGTGAGCAACTTCCGCAAGAGGTGGACCAGAAAGGGCGACCAGATGGCGTCATTCGACCTTGAGGACATGTACGGAACCATGGAGGTGACGCTGTTCCCCCGGGCGATGGAGGAGCACGGTCACAAGCTCGAGGACGATCTGGTGGTTGTGCTGGAGGGGCGGCTGGATCACCGCGACGAGGAGCCCAACTTGATCTGTTACGGGGTGGAGCCGGTGCGAGCCGACTGGGCCAACGGCCTCGGCCCCCTGAAGGTGAACATCAACACCCAAAAGCTGACCATCGACCGGATCGATACCCTCAAGTCGATTTTCGCCAGCCATCCGGGCAAGTCGGAAGTGGTCTTGATGCTCGGTGACGACAAGGGAATCAAGCTCTCATCGGACTACGGAGTGGACACGGGAAGTGGGTTGATCGGCCTGTTGCGGGAGGAGCTGGGCAGCAACGCCATTGCCGTGCAACCCGACTAGCTGGCGTTTTGCCGAAACCGGTCAATCATCGAAAACCCTTGCAATCCTGCGGGTTTGCGCGCCTACCGGAGCGGTTGATGGACTATAGGGGTGCCCACGGGCAGAAATCTGTGGGGGACCAGCCAGCAAGGAGGGCGAGCAGCGCATGGCAATCGACGTCGAAACCAAGGACTGCACAGCGGTTACCGACGCTGAGTTGGCCGAAATGGCGGACATGTGCGCTGACGGCCCCAATCCGTTTTCGGTGGGGCTGCTCTCCAAGCAAACCGAGGAGTGGGTGTTGATCTCCACCGCCCGGGAGAACGGCAAGCTTCGGGGATTCGCCTTCTCCACCCTGGAGCGCATCGGCGGGACGCCGAGCGTGTTGGTGGGCTTGGCCTCGGTGGCCCGCACCTCCAAGCGCAGCACTGTTCTCCGCCAACTCGTCGACGCGCAGCTCCACCGGGCCCTGATGGCGTTCCCCGACGAAGACGTGCTCTTGGGGACCCAGTTCGACAACGTCGGCGGCTTTGACGCCTTCAAGCCTCTGGTGGACATCGTTCCCCGCCCGGGCCACAAGGCCTCCGGCGAAGAGCGGGCCTGGGGACGCCGCCTGGCCAAGCGGTTCAGCATCAGCTCCAGCCGGTACCTCGACCGGGACTTCCGAGTGGTGGGCGACGACAGCCAGGCCTGCCTGCTCGACTACGAGACCGCCAAGCCCGAGGGCATCGCCCCCGACGTGGCCGCCCTGTTCGACAAGGTGGACCGCGCCGGCGGCGACACCATGATCGCCTTCGGCTGGAT
>JAPPKI010000372.1 GCA_028820035.1 bacterium
CCTCTACGGAGCGGTGGAATCGGCCTTCTCCCAGGGATGGCGGCGCATGAAGCTCTACTTCCTCACCGGGCTTCCCACCGAGACCGACGTGGACACCCTGGCTATCGGAGAGCTGGCCCGCAACTGCGTTGAGTTGGGCAGGGCCCATACCAAGAACCCCTCGGTGACGGTGTCGCTGGGCGGGTTCGTGCCCAAGCCGTTCACCCCCTTCCAGTGGTTCGGCCAGAACACGGTGGCCGAACTGCAACGCAAGATCTTCTTGCTGCGCGACGACATCAAGCGGAACCGGGGTGTGCAGATGAAGTGGCACGACCCCAAGGCCAGCCTGGTGGAGGGCATCGCCAGCCGCGGCGACCGCCGCATCGGGCGGGTCATCGAGGAGGTGTGGCGAAAGGGGGGCACGTTCCAGGAGTGGTCCGAGCACTTCGACTACGACCGCTGGACGCAGGCCATGGACCGACACGGCCTGTCGGTGGACTGGTATGTGCATCGACACCGCACCGAGGACGAGGTTCTGCCCTGGGATCACCTGTCGGCGGGATTGCACAAAGACTTCTTGTGGCAGGACTGGCGGGATGCCCTCAACGAGGTGGGCTTAGAGGACTGCCGGTGGACCCCGTGCTACGACTGCGGGGCCTGCACCGGCTACAGCATCGAGCACATTGTGGCCTCTGCGGTGCCCCCGGCCGGGGGCAGCCAGGGGACCGGTCAAGTTCCTACTGGCTACCAGCCCCCCCGGGCGGTGGAGGTGCACCTTTCTGGCGTTGGGGAGAGGGCCTCATCGTGAACCCGAATCAAGCACCCCGCACTCGGATTCGGCTGCGTTACAGCAAAGCCGGGCGTATCCGGTTCACCAGCCATCGGGATGTGGCCAGGATCTGGGAGCGCTCACTGCGGCGAACTGGGCTGCCGGTGGCTCAGACCGAGGGGTTCTCGCCCCGGGCCAAGCTGCATTTCGGACTGGCGTTGGCCACCGGCTACGAGTCGGAGGCCGAGTATCTGGACGTCGACTTCAAGTGTGCCGATGTCGCGGTGCCAGACGTGCTGAATGCCCTGGTCAGCGTGTTGCCCGACGGGATCGCCGCCACCGGGGGATCGGTGCTATTGCCCGGCGCGATGTCGTTACAGCAGGCGGTAACCAGCTGCGACTGGGACATCGAGCTGATCGACGTGACCGCCGACGATCTTGCCGAATGGGTAGATCGGGTGCGCGGTGCGGCTACGATAGTGATTACGCGAGAACGCAAGGGACAGCAGATCACCGACGACCTCGCCCCTCAGATACGGGCATTGGAGGTCGGTGAATCGACGAGTCGGGGGGTTCGCCTTTTGGCCACTCTGGGCACCCAGCCGCGGGCAGCTCGACCGTCGGAGCTCTTGACTGTTTTTGAACCGCAGTACCGCCCGGTGCTGATTCAGCGCACTCGTCAATGGATTGAGCAGGATGGCGCCCGCCTAGAGCCGCTAATGGTCGGCGCAGCCCCTGCTCAGCACACCCCGGTTGGTGTGCAATGAGAAAGGACTACAGAGATGACCGAAAGTCGCCCAAAGATCGGCGATACTCGCCCCGCGCCTGCTTCTTCTGGCGGTAAGCCAAAGATCGGCGATACTCGCCCCGCTCCACCGCCTTCTGACAGCCGTCCCAAGATTGGCGATTCCCGACCCGCGCCGAGCGGGAATGGATCGGGCTCAGGCGGAGGCTCGGGCTCAGGCGGAGGCGGTTCCGGATCGGGTCGCAAGCGCCGTCGCCGTCGAGGTGGGCGGGGCCGCGGAGGAGGCAGCCGTCCGGTGCAGCCGGTGGAGCACCGAGTGTCGGATGGTCCGGTAGAGCTGGACGAGAAGACTCTGGAGCGCCGTCGGGGCCGCCGTCGCAAGGGCCGGCCGGTGGGCCGCTACATGATGCTGGTCCAGGTCCGCCCGGAAGTCACCCAGATCGCGGTGTTGGAGGGCCGGGCGCTGATCGAGCACTACGTCTCCCGTCCGGCCGACGACGTCGGGGAGATCCACGGCAACATCTATCTGGGTCGGGTCCAAAACGTGCTGCCCGGCATGGAGGCCGCCTTCGTGGACATCGGCACTCCCAAAAATGCGGTGTTGTACCGGGGCGATGTGGTGTTTGATCCCGATGATGTGGAGACCTCGAACGGTTCGCCCCGAATCGAGAACCTCTTGGAGGCCCGCCAGACCATCATGTGCCAGGTCACCAAGAATCCCATCGCCCACAAGGGGGCCCGGCTGACCCAGGAGGTGTCGCTCCCTGGCCGGTTCGTGGTGCTGGTGCCCAACTCCAAGACCTACGGCATCTCCAAGCGGCTTCCCG
>JAPPKI010000468.1 GCA_028820035.1 bacterium
GTGCAGGGGCGGGGTCACATCCTCACTGCCAAGATGGGGTTCGACGGCGATGGCCGCATCACCGGTTTGAACCTGCACTGCTTGGCTGACTCCGGGGCCTATCCGGCCATCGGCAGCTTCTTGCCCATCCTCACCCAGACCATGGCCCAGGGCGTGTACCAGATCCCCAAGGTCAGGTTCGTGGGCGACGCGGTGGTCACCAACACCACGCAGATCGCCGCCTACCGGGGCGCTGGCCGTCCCGAGGCCACCCAGATTCTGGAGCGGGTGCTAGACGTGGGCGCCGACGAGCTGGGCATCGACCCTGCTGAGATCCGCCGGCGCAACTTCATCGGCGCCGACCAGTTCCCCTACGCCACCGTCACCGGTGCCAACTACGACTCCGGCGAGTACGAGAAGGCGCTGGACGCCGCGCTGGAAGCTTCCGGCTATGGCGATCTGCGGGCCGAGCAGGCTGCCCGGCGGGACTCCGGCGACTCCAAGCTGCTGGGCGTCGGCGTGTCGGCCTACGTGGAGATCACCGCTCCGCTGGGCCTGCACACCGAGTACGGCCGGGTGGATGTGCTGAGCGACGGCTCCGCCGAAATCCGGGTGGGCACCAGCGCCCACGGCCAGGGCCACGAGACGGCGTTCTCGATGATCGTCAGCGATCTGTTGGGCGTGCCCATGGAGAACATCAAGCTCATCCAGTCGGACACTGCCGAGATTCCCCGAGGCGCGGGCACCCTGGGCTCCCGCTCGCTTCAGACCGCGGGCAGCGCGGTGTTCAAGGCCAGCGAGGAGGTGCTGGCCCAGGCCAAGGATCTGGCCGCCCAGCAACTCGAGGCCAGCGCCGACGACATCGTGGTAGGCGAGGGCGGCCTACACGTGGCCGGCGTGCCCGCTCAGGCGGCTTCGTGGGCCGATCTGGCCTCGGCCGCCGATGGCGGGGTGATCACCCACGAGCTCGATTTCGACCAGGGCGGGGCCACCTTCCCGTTCGGGGCCCACGTGGCCGTGGTGGAGGTGGACACCGAGACCGGCGGAGTGGAGCTGCTGCGCCACGTTGCCGTCGACGACTGCGGCACCATCATGAACCCGCTGCTGGTGGCCGGCCAGCAGCACGGCGGCGTGGCCCAGGGTGCGGCCCAGGCGCTGTTCGAGTGGGTGCAGTACGACGAGGACGCCAATCCCCGCACCGCCAATTTGGCCGACTACCTCATGCCCAGCGCGGCCGAGCTGCCCAGCTTCGAGGTGAGCAACACCGAGACGGCCAGCCCGATGAACCCGCTGGGGGCCAAGGGCATCGGCGAGTCGGGCACCATCGGCTCCACGCCGGCCATCCACAACGCGGTGATCGACGCCGTGTCGCACCTTGGTGTGGCCCACATCGACATGCCCACCACCCCCGAGCGCATTTGGCAGGCCCTAGCCGCCAGCTAGCCAGCCGCTGGCCCTTGGCCGGGTTCAGTCGAAGTCCAGGCCCAGCAGCTTGATGGCGTTGCCGCGGGCGATCTTGTAGACCGCTTCGGGCTCGAGGTGGCCGAACAATCGGGTGGCCACCTCCTCGGTGTTGGGCCAGGTGCCGTCGGCGTGGGGGTAGTCGGTCTCGAAGGTGATGTTGTCGATCCCGACCCGGTCGAGCAGGTCGATGCCCACGCTGTCTTTGAAGAAGCAGCCGTACACCTGGCGGTAGTAGTAAAACGACGGCGGCTCGGGGATGTTGCGCCGGGCCTGGCTCCACCCCTGGTGGGTTACCCACACGTCGTCGGCCCTCTCCAAGGCGTAGGGGATCCACCCGATTTGGGCTTCGGCGTACATGAGCTTGAGGTCGGGGTAGCGGTGCAGCACGCCGGAGAACAAGAAATCCACCATCGAGGCCGCGCTGTTGCAGAAGATCAGCGAGGCGGTCACCGCATCAGGGGCGTCATCGGCGGTGGACACCGTGCGGGTGCCCGACCCGATGTGCATGCACACCACCGTTCTGGTCTCCGCGCAGGCTTCGAAGAACGGGTCCCAATACCCCGAGTGGATGCTGGGCAGGCCCAGCCAGGTGGGCAGCTCGCTGAACGCCACCGCCCGCACCCCTCTCTCGGCGTTGCGGCGCACCTCAGCGGCGGCCAGCTCGGCGTCCCACAGCGGCACCAGGCACAGCGGGATCAGCCGTCCCCTGGAGTCGCCGCACCACTCCTCCACCATCCAGTCGTTGTAGGCCTGCACGCACAGAAGCGACAGCTCCTTGTCTTGGCGCTCGTTGAAGAGCTGGCCGCAGAACCGGGGGTAGTTGGGGAAGCACAGCGAGGCGTCGGTGTGGTTCATCTCCATGTCGGCCACCC
>JAPPKI010000076.1 GCA_028820035.1 bacterium
GCCACGTCGAACCCGGCTCTAGCCAGGGCGATGGCGCTGGCCTTTCCAATGCCCCGGCTGGCTCCGGTGACCAGGGCGGTCTTTCGTTCGGTGGCGCTCATCTGGGTCTCTGCCTTTCGGTTGCTTCGACTCGCAGGCATACCGTAGGGCCATGGGTCCGCTCAAGGGAATGCGCATCGTCGAGTTGGCCGGGATCGGCCCCACTCCGTTCGCCGGCATGATGCTGTCGGACATGGGGGCCGAAGTCATCCGGGTAGACCGGGTGGGCGGTTCGGGAAACCCAGTGGCCTCGCAGTCTGGTCCCATGGAGCGGGGCAAGCGCACTGTCGCTTTCGACCTCAAGCAACCCGAAGGAGTGGAGGCGGTGCTCCGGCTGGTGGAGGCGTCCGACGGGCTGTTCGAGGGCTTTCGGGCGGGGGTGGCCGAACGCCTCGGCGTCGGGCCTGAAGCCTGCCTGGCTCGCAATCCCAAACTGGTCTATGGGCGGATGACCGGCTGGGGCCAGACGGGTCCGCTGGCCGACCGGGCCGGCCACGACATCAACTACATCTCGTTGGCCGGCCCCCTGGCCCACATCGGCCGGTCCGGCCAGCCTCCTTCGGTGCCGCTCAATCTGATCGGGGATTTTGGCGGCGGCTCCGTGTTCTTGGTGTTAGGCATGGTGGCTGCTCTGCTGGAGGTCGCCAAGGGTGGTGACGGGCAGGTGGTGGATGCCGCCATGGTGGACGGGGCCGCCTACCTGCTGTCGCCGCTGTACGCAGCCCACGCCAGCGGCTTTTGGACCGACGACTGCGGGACCAACTTCTTGGACTCCGGGGCCTACTTCTATGAGGTGTACGGAACGGCCGACGGCAAGTGGCTGGCGGTGGGGGCTATCGAGCCCCAATTCCACGCCGAGTTCATGGCGGGAATCGGGCTGGCCGACGCCGACGACCTTCCCAACCAGATGGACCGGGACCGGTGGCCGGAGATGAAGCAGCGGGTGGGCGAGATCATCGCCAACCGCACCCTGGACGAGTGGACGGACGTGTTCGATGGCACCGACGCCTGTGTTACCCCGGTACTGACCATGGGAGAAACTCCGGCCCACCCCCACGCCCAAGCCCGCGATTCGTTCTTCCAGTTCAGCGAGGTTACCCAGCCCCGACCGGCCCCCCGATTTGATGGGACACCTTCGGAACCGGCGGCCACATCGCAGCCTCCCGGGGCAGACACCAACTCGGTGCTGGCCGAACTGGGCTATTCCACTGAGGAAGTGGAAGCGCTCCGCTCATCGGGAGCTGTGGCCTAGAACGGCAAAGCCGCCAATTCTGTGGGAACTGCCCGTAGCGTTGGAGCGTCGTAGATGGTGATTAGAAAGTTGGTGCCATCATGCGCAGTTTGAAACTGGCCGTGTTTTTGACTCTGGTCTGCCTGATTGCCGCGGCCTGCTCAAGCGATAGCGAAGACAGCGCCCCCGACCCGCTGATCAGCGAGGCCGACGGGACCCCTGCGCCAGATTCAACGGAAGCCGCTCAAGGGCTCACCGACACCCAGCGCGAGCTGTCTGAGGCGATCTACACGATGATGCTGGAGGATGCCGAGCGTCCCGCCGCCGTGACCCCAGAGCAGATCCGATGCTTGGGTGACAATGTGGCCAGCGTCTTCTCCGACGACCGGGTCGCCGAACTAGGCCTGAGTGGGGCAGGGCTCACCGCGGCATACGCCGATAGGAGCAGTTTTGCCCTGGGTGATGACTACGACATCACCGACAACGAGGTCACACAAATTGTGGACAATGCCCTCGAGTGCATGGACTGGCGAACCGTCATGGCCGAGGCAATCGCTTCTGAGGGCATACCGGCAGACCAGGCCAGTTGCATTGCATCCGAGATCTCTGATGAGGGAATTCGGTCCGCGGTGGCAGCTGCGCTGATTGCCGAGTCGGAGGATGACCTCGGTATTGCCGAGTCGGAGGCCCTGAGAGCATTCCAATCCTGCGTTGACATCCGGGAAACGCTCTATCAGACGTTCGTCCAAGAGGGCCTTTCAGAGCAGAGCGCTCGCTGCGTTGCCGACGGATTGCCCGATGAAGTGGTCGACATGATGCTTGGGGGCGGGGAACCGGAGGACGAAGAAGCAGCCCTGGAGATGATGGGCGAGCTCATGGCGCTCCAAACCAGATGCCTGACCCCCGACGAGCTTGAATTCATGGGCGGTTCCGGGTTCCAAGGCGTTCCCATCCCGGAGAGGAGCATTGGCACGGGTGATTGCCCGCCAGCCGACGGGTCGGGACCGGCGGTGCTGTATTTCGACGGTCACCAGCCCATGTGC
>JAPPKI010000316.1 GCA_028820035.1 bacterium
GTGCGGATGGGCGAGATGTGGCTTCCCCAGCTCGCTCGCCAACTAGCCACCATCGATCGAATCCTTGACGGCCGCCTCACCATCAACATCATCTCCAGCGACATTCCCGGCCAGACACTCGAATCCGAGCCTCGCTATCGGAGAACGCTGGAGTGGATGCAGGTGCTGCGGACGCTGCTCGACGGCCGTCCAGTGGACTTCCACGGCGAGTTCGTCGATCTGGCCCTCGACCCTCCTCGAGCCACCACGGTGTCGGGCCGCTGTCCCCCGTTCTACTTCGGCGGCTTCTCGGATGCGGCCAAGGAAACCGCGGCCGCCGCGGCCGATGTGTTCCTCACCTGGCCGGACACGGAAGGCGGCGTCGCCGACACTGTGGCCGATATGAGGACTCGCGTCGAACGACAGGGCCGCACCCTGCGGTTCGGACTGCGGAGCCATGTCATCGTACGTCCCACATCGGCAGAAGCCCGAGCCGCGGCTGCTCGGCTCATCAGCCAGCTCGACGACGAGACGGGCAAGGCCATTCGGCAGCGATCACTGGACGCCGCTTCAGCAGGCGTCCGCCGTCAAACCGAACTTCGGGACCTCAGCGATGCCGACGGCTTTGTGGAAGACAATTTGTGGACCGGAATCGGTCGGGCGCGGTCCGGGGCGGGCGCGGCCATCGTGGGATCGCCCGACGAAGTGCTGGCCAAGCTGAACGCTTACCGACAGGCAGGCATCGACGCATTCATCCTCTCGGGATACCCGCATCTGCCCGAGTGCGACCGGGTCGGCCAAATGGTGCTGCCCAACCTCGACCACGGGCCGTTGGTCTGGAACTGACCTGAACTCAGCGGCGGATAGCCAGCCCGGTATCCAGATCGAAGAAGTGCGCGTTCTCCACTGACACGGCCACTTCGATCGCGTCGTTGGGCTGTACCGATGTGGTGGGGTGGAAGCGGGCGTGGACCCGGGTGGAGTCCTGGGCCGCGTCAGCCATCTGATCCTCGGTCAGCTCCAACGCCTCTTGGGAGATGATCGGCTTGGCGTCCATTTCAAAGTACGCGATCACCTCGTACCCCAGAGCCTCGATGTGCGAGACATGAGCCCTCACCCTCTGATCAGAAGGGTGATCGCTCATGAGGGCGGCGTCCTCAAAGTCCTTGGGCCGCAGGCCGACCGCCACTGTCGAGCCCAAGTAGCGTTCCAGGGCCGGTCGTTGTCCGAGCACCGATTCAGGCACCGCCAACGTCTGGCTGCCCAGCTCCATCGACAGTCCGGAGTCATGCCGTTGCAAAACCGCCTCCATCAGGTTCATCGAGGGAGAGCCGATGAAGGCGGCAACGAAGATGTTGTCGGGCTCGTTGAACAGCTTCATCGGACTGTCCACCTGTTGCAGGATCCCCCGGTTGATCACCGCAACGCGGTCGGCCATGGTCATGGCCTCAACCTGGTCGTGGGTGACATAGAAGGTTGTGACCCCCACCTCGCGTTGCAGCTCGGTGATCTCGGCTCGCATCTGCACCCGGAGCTTGGCGTCGAGATTCGACAACGGCTCGTCGAGGAGGAACACCCGGGGGCGGCGCACGATGGCCCGACCCATGGCCACCCGCTGGCGCTGGCCACCCGACAACTGGGCCGGTCGCTTGTCGAGCTGATTCTCCAACTCAAGAATGCGTGCCGCCTCGCCAACCCTTTCTCTGATCTCCGCCTTGGGTCGCTGCGCCAGCTTCAGCGAGAAGGCGATGTTGTCAAACACGTTCATATGGGGATACAGCGCATAGTTCTGGAACACCATGGCGATGTCGCGGTCTTTGGGGGCGAGGGTGTTGACCACCCGGTCTCCGATCTTGAGCGTCCCCGAGGTGATGTCCTCCAAACCGGCAATCATCCGCAGGGTGGTCGACTTTCCGCACCCCGACGGACCCACCATCACCAGAAACTCGCCCTCGTTGATCTCCAGGTTCAGGTCGGAGACCGCCACAAAGCCGTTGCTGTATTCCTTGTTGATGTCCTCGAGAACGACATCAGCCATCTAGTCCCCCCAAATGTTCCGCGCGGCAGTCCTGCGAACGGTCAGCCTAGCTTCTTGGACTAGGCCCGGCGGACGGCCAGGATGGCCACGTCGTCGGTGATGGTGCCATCGGCGAAGTCTCGGGCGGCCTCCAACAGCGTCTTGCACAGCACATCGGGGGAAACGGTGGGGTCGCGGCGGAGGTGCTGGGCGATGCGGTCCTCGCCGAATTGGGCGTCGCCGTATCGCACCTCGGCCAGCCCGTCGGTGTACATGAGCACCATGTCCCCTTGATCCAGCGGAATCTCCCGGCTGA
>JAPPKI010000298.1 GCA_028820035.1 bacterium
ATGGTGGCGTAGGGTAACCCCCCAATGCCGGAAAACCCTCCGCCATCGGACGACTATCCCCCCGAGCACCACATTCTGCGCGACCTCAAGATGGTGAACGAGCGGCCCGAGCGGGGATGGGCGATCAGTCGGGTCCCACTATCCCCGGCCGTGCTCACCCCATCGGGCATCGCCCGTCTGGGCGTCATCGGCGTCACGGCCGACGCGGCGGGAGCGCTGACCGCTCTGATCGAGGCGCTGCCCGATCGAATCGCCACCCAAGACTTGTCGTACACCGCATCGGGCTTTGCCCGCCAAGGTCCGCTCATCGCCTCGTGTCGGCTGGTGCGGGCTGGGCAACGCCTGATCACCGTGGAAGCCACGGTGGCCGACGGCTGCGGCAGCGACGATCCCGAGCAAGCCACCCCCGTCGGCCAGGCGATTCTCTCCTTCACGTTGATCCCCAACCGGCCGGGTTACGACGATCTGACTCCTTTGCAGGATCCGGCCATGGAGCGGCGCACACTGGGCCTGGCCACATCCGGGTTCGGCGACGAGTCGCTGTGGGATGCCATCGGGCTTGACGTGGTGGACGCTGCCACCGGAGTGGTGCAGGTTCCCAAAACCGACTATGTGCGCAACAGCTTCGGCACCATCACCGGCGGCGTGATGATCATGGCGGCAGAGGCTGCCGGCGAGCTTGCCGCTCAGGAGGCGCTGGGCGCCCCGGTGGCCGCCATGAGCCTCAACTACCGCTTCTTGGACCTGACCCGGATCGGCCCGGCCCAGACCCAGACCACGGTGCTGCGCCACGACGATCGGGGGGCAGTGGCCATCGTGAAGCTGGTCGGCACCCAGCGCGACCGAAACCTGGCCGGCTACGCGGTAATCCAGTTCGCAGCGCTGTAGCAGCTCAGGCGGTGCCAGCGGCGAGGGCATCGCCGATGCGCAGGAGCTGTGCAGTAGCCCCGCCCAGCGACAGCTCCAGGTGCTTGGCCCACAAGTAGTAGCGCCACAGCGGGTAGTCGCGGTCCACGCCCATACCCCCGTGGAGGTGCTGGGCGGCGTTGGCCACCCGCTGGCCGCCGTCGGCAGCCCAGTACTTGGCCACCGCCACCTCGGTCGCGGCCTCCAACCCCCGGTCGAGGCGCCAGCACGCTTGCAGGGCGGTGAGGCGGATGGCCTCGGTGTCGATGTAGGCGTCGCCCACCCGCTGGCCGACGGCCTGGAAGGTGGCGATAGGACGGCCGAACTGCTCCCGCTCGCTGGCGTAGGCCGCGGTCAGCCGCAGAGCCTCGCTCACCACCCCCACGGCCACTGCGCTGAGCGCAGCCGTACACCGCTGCACCAACCAGTCCACTGCCTCTGTGTCGGACCCCAGCCGATCGGCAGGCGCATCAGCCAGCACCACCTTGCCCTCGACCAGGCCCGAGGTGGCCACCTGGGGCACAACCTCCACCGATGGGGCGGTGTTGTGTACCAAAAACAGCCCGACGCCGTGGCTCGTGGATGCGGGTACCAAGAAGCACTCGGCCTGATCGGCGAACGGGACCATCTCCTTGGTGCCGGTCACCGTCCAGCCATCACCGGCCACCGCCGCCGTCGCAGAGGGTTCGCCGGGGTGGCGGCCCGGCTCCACCAGCGCCGGCGACGCCAGTACCGATCCGTCGGCCATCTCCGCCAGCAGATCCTCGTCGGGGTCGAACTCCGCCACCGCCATCGCCGCTACCGGCGCCAGAAACGGCACCCGGGCGGTGGTGCGCCCGATCTCCTGCAACATCAGGCAGGTGGCCAGTAAGCCCAACCCGCCCCCGCCGCACTCCTCGGGCAGAGACACTCCCACCAGCCCGGCATCGCACAACTCCCCCCACACGTACTCGTCGTGGGTCAGGCCATCGGCCTCCAAATGCTTGTGCCGCTCGGGGGTCGACAAGTCGCCCAGTATCTGGCGGCTCAGATCGGCAACCGCCTGCTCCTGCTCTGAAAAGGAGAAATCCACGAGTTCAGTGTGGCACCCCTCTGACCTGGGGGCGTATTTGAGCAAAAATGGCGGCTCTGTCTCTTAGTCGCACCCTGAGGATCGCATTCTGGCTGCTGGCTGCCATGGCTCTGTTGGCCGCCTGCGGCTCCGACGCGCCTCCGTCCCCGACAACCCCGGTGGCCACCTCATCAGCCGGGGCACCTGCTTCCAGTGCTCCCACGGGCCAATCGACAGCCGAACATTCTGCGGAGCCAACCACTGCTCCACCCACCGCCGAGCGCACCCCTGCCCTTGAGCCCCTGCCCCCCTCTCCCACCCCGATCGGCACATCAGCCCCCGTAAGTCC
>JAPPKI010000317.1 GCA_028820035.1 bacterium
CGGTGGACGCCCAGTGGATCGTGCCCCACTTCGAGAAGATGCTGTACGACAACGCCCTTTTCGCCCGGCTGTACCTGCACGCCTGGCAGGTAACTGGCCGGCCCCGCTTCCGACAGGTGCTCAACGAGACGATCGGCTTCGTGCTGCGAGACCTGCGCCACGACAGCGGCGGCTTCTACTCCGCCCTCGACGCCGATTCCGAGGGCGAGGAAGGCCGGAACTACGTGTGGACCCCCGATCAGATCTCATCGGTGCTGGGCGACGACGCCGCCGAGTTCATGGCCTGGTTCGGCGTGACCGAGGCCGGCAACTTCGAGGGCCACAACATCTTGTGGCGCCCGGTGCGGGGCGACCTGCTGCGGCCTGCCGGCGTGGAGCTGAGCCGAGAGCGGCTGCTGTCGGCCCGCAGCCTGCGCATTCCGCCCGGTCTGGACGACAAGGTGCTGCTGGAGTGGAACGGCCTCATGCTGGCCGCGCTGGCCGAAGCCGCCGCGGCCACCGGCAACCAGCAGTGGATGGAGGCGGCCATTAAGAACGGCGGCTTCCTGCTCGACCGGCTGCGGCGCCCCGACGGCCGCTGGCTGCGCTCCTGGCAAGCCGGCGACGGCAGCCGCCCGGCCCAGGCCCGCCACTTGGCCTACGCCGCCGACTACGCTGCGGTGGCCGATGCCTTCACCCGCCTAGGCGAGGCCTCCGGCCAGGCCCGCTGGATCGACGAGGCGGTCCAAACCGCAAACGGAATGCTGGAGCTGTTCTGGGACCACGAGCGGGGCGGGGTGTTCACCACCGGGTCGGACGCCGAGGAGCTGATCTGCCGGCCCAAGGAGATCACTGACAACGCCGTCCCCTCAGCCAACAGCGCCGCCGCGGTGGCCCTGTTACGGCTGGGCACCCTCACCGGCCAAACCCACTATCTAGACCGGGCCGAGGACATCTTGGCCCTGCTGGGCGAAGTGGCCGCCAACCACCCCAGCGGCTTCGGCCACCTGCTGGAGGCGGTGGACATGCACGCCACCGGCTTCACCGAGGTGGTGATCGGCGGTGATCGCCCTGATCTGGTGGACGCCATAAGGGATGACTACCGGCCCAACACCGTGTTGGCCTGGGGAGAACCCTACGACTCCCCCCTCTGGGAGGGCCGCACTGAGGAATTGGCCTACGTCTGTCATGGCTACACCTGCGAGGCCCCAGCTACCACCAGTGACGAGCTTCTGTCTCGTTTATCTCGTTTATAGGGAAAAAGGGCCGGTAAGGGCTTGGGGTTCACCAGATTGACACCAGATTGGGATAAGCTACGGGGCCGCGAATTGAGTGGCGCGCGGACCGCAACGATGGAGGGCAAAATGTCCAACGGCACCAGCAAACCCAAGCGGGCAATGCAGTTGGGCGGAACACTAATTGCGATCTTTGGACTCGTGGCCACCATCACCGCCTACGCGTCGGCCCAGGACACGCCATCGCGCTACTACTCCGGGGTCATTTCCGGCCCCGATTACTGCCTAAACGCGAGCCTCGGAGGTCCCAGGACCTACCCGTTCGACGACGACCGCGACGGTGTGGCCGACACTTGCTCGCTCCCCCGCTCGCGCCGAGAAACGGCGGCCCGTCAGAACGCCATGGAACGACTAGGCGGAGAGCTGGCGTTGTACTTTGGGCAACTGTTCGCCGATGAATGCACCAAGGTGGCCGAGACATTCGGAGAGCCAGCCGCCGAGGCCACTGACGAGTGCGCCGCTCCCCGTGCTGCTCACGCATCCGGACGGGCTCTTCCCGCTGTTCCCCAAGCGCCTATCCCGCCGGAGACCACTTCACCGCGCTTCTTCTCCGGACCAGTGGTCACCAGCAGCGTCTTCTGCTTAGACCGCAGCTTTGGTGGACCGGTGACCTACCCGTTCGACGACGACCGCGACGGCGTGGCCGACACCTGCGCGCTCCCCCGCACCCGGCGAGCAGCAGTAGCACGCCAGAACGCCTTCGAGCGCCTCGCTATGGAGCAAGAGCCCTACTTCCTCCTGCTCGTATCAGAAGAGTGCCTGAGAGTTCCGGCTACCTTCGGCGAGCCCAGAGCGGAGGCAGTCGACTTCTGCGCCACCGGTCAGACAACATCACCGGACGGAACCCCCAGCGGAACTCCTCTCCCCACTCGGGGCGACGGACAAGAAGAAGATGACGGCACGGGAAGTGGAGGACCTGGGTCAGGTCCGAGAACGCCCCCTGAAAGATTCACGAACCCCTCCAATCCACAACCCGTCCCAACCCCCCCAACCGCCACCAACCCCGGCACCTACAACAACAGAGC
>JAPPKI010000389.1 GCA_028820035.1 bacterium
GAAGCTCATGAAGAACCCGGCGATGATGTTCATCATGATGGTGCTGAGGATCTCGTTGACCCCGCTGTAGGCCTTCAGAGCGCCGGGGATCGCCCCCCAGATTCCTCCGCCCACGCCTCCGGCGATCATCACCAGCGGCACCAGGATCGGGCGGGGGACATCGGGCAGGGCCAAAGCCACCAGCGTGGCCAGGATGGCGCCCATGATGATCTGCCCCTCGCCCCCGATGTTGATGACGCCGGCGCGAAAGGCGATGCAGATGCCAACGCCCACCAGCATGAGGGGAATGGATTTCAAAGCGGTAGCGGCCAGTTCGTCTGGGCCTCCGAACGCCCCGGTGAACAGCTCCCGATAACCGGTGAGCGGGTTGGCCCCGAACACCCCCAACAGGATGGCCCCCACCGCCAGAGCGGCGATCACTGCCCCCGCAGGCACTGCCAGCCCGGCGAAAGGCCGTAGCAGACGGCCAATGTCGAGCCCAGAGGAGAATCTCTGTTGATTATTGGTCATTTTCAACATAGATTGTTCTGAGTTCCCCTCTGTTCGCCGAAGCGATCAACTCGCGGAGGTTTTCATGTTGGTGACCTGTTGGTCAACCAAGGGGGGTTCGGGCACAACGGTGATCGCGGCTCTTGTCAGCTTACATGCCGCCCAAGATCGCGACCGGCCCGTTCTGCTCGTCGACTTGTGCGGTGATCTGCCTGCGGTTTTCGGCAGCGCCGAGCCCGTGTCGGGTCTGGCCCAGTGGCTGGGTAGCGACCTCGCCCCCTGCTCGCTGGAGCGGGTGCTCGAGGAGCTGACTCCCAACCTGTCGCTGCTTCCCCGGGGGCAGGGGCCGCTTAGCGCTCGAAGGGCCGACGAACTAGTGGATTGGCTGGCCTCCGGTGCCGTCGTGGTGGTGGATGCGGGGGTGTTGACGGCCAAAGGGGAGGCGTCTGACCTCGGTTCAGACCACGAGCTTCGCTGGCGGTTGGCCGCCGAGGCCGATCGGTCGGTGCTGGTTACCCGGGCCTGTTATCTGGCTCTGCGCCGCACGGTGTCGCTCTCGGTCCGACCCAGCGGGGTGGTGCTGGTGGCCGAGGCTGGCCGGGCCCTGACCAGATCCGATTGCGAGCGGGCCATCGGCGCGCCGGTGCTCGCCACCGTGGCCGTCGACCCCGACATCGCTCGAGCGGTGGATGCCGGGATGTTGAGAACACGGGTGCCCAAGGGTGCGATCAAGGTGCTTGGCCGTCTCACCGAGGAGTTCTGAACAGTGGTCTGGAGTCGCAGTGGGGGCGGCAAGGAGGCCATTGAGCCGTTCCTGCGAGATCCGTCGGTGTCGGAGATCATGGTGAACGGCCCCGGTCCGGTGTGGATCGAGCGTCGCGGCCGCTTGGAGACCACCAACACGATCTTGGACACCGAGACCATCGAACTGCTCATCGAGCAGACGGTGGCACCGTTGGGCCGTCGCATCGATCGCAGCTCACCGATGGTGGACGCTCGACTCCCCGACGGCTCTCGCCTCAATGCCGTGGTGCCGCCGGTGGCGGTGGACGGCCCCTATGTGACCATCCGCCGCTTCTCTGTCCGCCCGGTGCCCCTAGAAGAGTTCGCCCCTCCGGGAGTGGTGGCGGCGCTGCGGTGGGCGGTGGCCGCTCGCTGCAATCTGGTGGTTTCGGGCGGCGCGGGCGCGGGCAAAACCACCCTGCTGAATGCGCTGGCCGTATCAATCCCCCCGGGCGAACGGGTGGTCACGGTGGAGGACGCCGCCGAACTGGCTCTGGGCAGCGACCATGTCGTGCGCCTTGAGGCTCGGCCGGTGGATGCCGACGGAGTGGCGCCGGTCACCATCCGCCAACTGGTGCGCAACGCCCTGCGGATGAGGCCCGACCGCATCATCGTGGGAGAAGTCCGGGGAGCGGAGACCCTCGACATGCTCCAAGCCATGAACACCGGCCACGAGGGATCGCTTTCCACCTGCCATGCCAACAGCCCGGCCGACGCCGTCAGCCGGCTGGAGACCATGGTGCTCCTCGATGGCGGCGCTGTGCCCCTGGCCGCAGTACGAGAGCAGATCACCGCGGCGGTGGATCTGGTGGTCCATGTCGCCCGTCGCCCTCAAGGCCAGCGCCGCATCACTTCGCTGGCCGAAATCGACCGCTCTGGCGACGGCAGCCGGCCCAGTTTGCGCCCGATCGCCGACGAGTTCCAATTGCGCAGCCTGCCCGCGGTCAGGGCCCGAGTGGCTGACGCTGCCGATCCCGATCCCCAGTGGCTTGACCAATGACTGAGGTTCGAGCAGGTCTGGC
>JAPPKI010000084.1 GCA_028820035.1 bacterium
CATGCTCAACGTGAACGGCGAGAAGATGGCCAAGTCGCTGGGCAACTTCACCACCATGTCTGATCTGCTCGATGCCTATGAGCCCCAGGTGCTGCGGCTGCTGATGCTGCAAACCCACTACCGCACGGTCATGGAGTTGAGCGACGATGCCCTGGCCGGTGCTTCAGGGGCATTGGACCGGCTGCGGGCCTGGCACCGGCGGGCCACCGCCGCAGGCCTGGATCAGGCGGCACCGCCCGACCCCGACGCGCTGGCCCGGTTCACCGCCGCCATGGACGACGACTTTGGCACCCCCGCCGGCCTGGCGGTGGTGTTCGACTTGGTCCGGGAGGCGAACGCCGCGCTGGATGCCGGAGACACCGACCGGGCGGCTGCGGACCACGCCACGGTGGTCGACCTGACTGGTGCCTTGGGCCTCACCTTGGCGAGCGACAACCAAGCGGGCTATGACGCTTTGGCCGCAGAGGTGGAGAAGCTGCTGGCCGAACGGGACGAGGCCCGCAATGCCAAGGACTTCGCCACTGCCGACCGCATCCGAGATGAGCTCACCGCCCGTGGAATCGTGTTGGAAGACACTCCTGGCGGCACGATCTGGAGACAGTCCTGAGGAAGTTCAAGGGCCAGCTCCTCGGTCGACCGGTGGTGGGGATCGAGATCCTGGATGCCCAGTCGGGCACCACGAGAAGAATCCGGGCTCGGGTCCACTTGGCCGATGGCAAAGAGCTAGCTGTGTTCGTCAAGAGACCATCCCGTTCCCTGATCGCTCGGGCTTTCGTTGCGGTGCCTCGTCTGAGTCGGGCCGAAGTCAGGTTCTACACCGAATTACGCGACCAGGTTCCCATCGCCACTCCCCGCTGCTACGGCGCCGACCACTTCCGGAGTGGGTTCACTGTGATCCTGGAGGATTTGGTTGACACCGGCGCCACCCTGCGGAATTCCACCGACACCCTGAGCACCGATGAGGCCGCGTCGCTACTGGAGTCTTTGGCCGACCTCCACCGCCAATGGTGGGGGCGCACTGACGCTCATCCCTGGTTGGCCAAGAACCCCCGACGGGAACTGATGCTGGGCGCATTGCTGAGCCCCTCGCTGTGCCGTCTGGGGCTCTGGCGAGTTGGCTCAGCGGTACCCGAGACGCTGCGCCGGCCCATCTCCCGCTATGCCCGCAACCGGCGGGCGGCTCAGGAGGCAATGTCGGCCGGACCGGCCACCCTGATCCATAACGACTGCCACCCGGGGAATCAATTTGTCACCGCCGACGGCCGCCCCGGACTCGTCGATTGGCAGCTGTGCCGGACAGGACCCTGGGCCCGAGACGTGGCCTATCTGCTGGCCACTTCGCTCGACCCCGACACTCGTCGGACCGTCGAGAGGGATCTGCTAGCCGGCTATCTGCGCCAACTCGGCTCGGTCGCTCCGGACTTCGACAGTGCCTGGCTGGCCTATCGCCGCAATGTGGTCTACGCGGTTGAGGCCATGCTGGTGACCGCCGCAGTGGGCGTGATGATGCCCAAATCCACCTCACTGGTCCTGGCCAACCGCGCCGCCACGGCCGCGGCCGACCTAGATTCATTCAGCGCGCTATGACCGAGTCGTTCCCCCGCCAGCACGCCCGCACCCGAGGTTTCACCTTGGGGGCGCCCCGCAGCTTCACGGTTTCCGACGACGGTCGCCGGGTGGCGTTTCTGCGCAGTGCGTCGGGGGACGATCCGGTGAACCGGCTCTGGCTGCTGGATACCGCTACCGGCGAAGAGCTCGTGGTAGCCGATCCGGTCGAGCTACTGGCCGACTCCGGCGAGGAGAACCTGCCGCCAGCCGAGCGGGCTCGCCGAGAGCGAGCTCGGGAGAGCGGCGGGGGGATCGTTGCCTATGCCGGCGATCCCGCCCTGGCCAATATCGCCTTCACCCTGGATGGGCAGGTGTTCCTAGCCGATGTAGCCGACGGGATTGTCGATTCGCTCCCCGCCGTGCCCGGCGCATTCGACCCCCGCCCCTCACCCGACGGGCAACGAGTTGCCTACGTGTCCGGCACTGGCTTGCGAGTGGTGGATGCCGCGTCCGACGGGCTCGACCAGTTGGTCGTCGACGAACCGGGCGACACCGTGAGCTGGGGGTCGGCCGAATTCATCGCCGCCGAGGTCTCCAAGCCCGTTGTCGCCTATATCGCGGGAGTCACCGCCCCCCCCGGCCGGCGCATGGGTCACGCCGGTGGGATCATCTCGGGCGGAATGGGGACCGCCGAGGCGAAGTACGAGGCGCTGGACGCCGCCGGCGTGCGCACGGTGAGGTCCGCG
>JAPPKI010000437.1 GCA_028820035.1 bacterium
GCGGCAGGTTGAAGGCGTCGCAGAACGACACGAACCGGGCGCCCTTCTGGCTGCATGCGATGTCGAGGGTTCCGGCCAGGGTCTGGGGCTGGTTGGCCAGCAACCCCACCGGGCGTCCGGCCACGGTGGCAAAGGCACACACCAGGTTGGCGGCCCAGTCGGCCTTGTACTCCAGCAGGTCGCCGTCGTCGGCCACCGCCCGGGCCACGTCTCGAACGTCGTAGCTGCCCAGCGGCGATTCGGGCAGGATTTCGCGCAGCTCGGGGGTGGGGCGGTCGAAGGGGTCGTCCTCCGGATACCGGGGAGGCAATTCGTCGGCGTGGGCGGGCAGAAGGCTCAACAGGGCGCCCACCAGATCGGACGCGGCCTCCTTGTCCTCCACTAAGAAG
Organism: bacterium; assembly: GCA_028820035.1. GTDB lineage: Bacteria > Actinomycetota > Acidimicrobiia > Acidimicrobiales > Bin134 > Poriferisocius. Next base: position 390 of record JAPPKI010000437.1, read on the forward strand.
GCGGCCACTCCGCTGCGTCGGGAGAGCTGGCCGGCGCCGCCCAGGGTCTGGTTGCTGATCACCTCGCCGGTGTACTGGCCCACCATGCGGGGGCCGGTGACGAAGGCGTAGCTGTCCTCGGTGGCGATGGCGATGTCGGCCAGGCCCAGCAGCAGGGCCGGCCCCGAAACCGCCGGGCCGGTGGCGCAAAAGATGGTGGGCACTTGGCCCGAGCAGTCCACAACCGACTTGGCCACCCGGCCCCAGCCCATGGTGGCGTCGATGCCCGAGTCGATGTCGGCGCCCGATGAGGCAATGAACCCCACCAGGGGCACACGGCGCAGAAGGGCCTCTTGGGCGGCTCGCTCGAGCGTCTCGCTGTCGGCCGGGCTCAGCGCCCCCCGGTCGGCCTCGTTGTCCTCCACCTCGAAGACCACGCATTCCCGGCCGTCGTAGGAGTCCAGCCAGGCTCGGGCCGATCCCGGTGCTCCGGCTCGCAGCGGTACCCGGTCGGGACGGTTGCCGGTGGCGGTCATGGCGTCGGTCATAGGCAGTGCTGTCAGTCTCGCGCCGTGCTCAAATGGGACAAGCACCGAGACGGCAAAGTCTACGTTCTCGTGGCTCTGCCGCCGTCAACTGGGGTACACCCCGGCCTGGTCGTAGCCGTGGGTCCCCACCACTTCGAATATCACGTCTCGCACCGCTCGGGTGACCGCCGATGGGGCCACCCGGCGGCTGACGACCAGGCCCACCGAGCGCCGCACCAGGCCGGTGATGGGGATGCGCCGCCAGGGGCCGTCGTCTGGGGCGGCGGTAGCGGGCAATATGGCGGCGCCGAACCCGGTGAGCACCAGGGTGGCGATCATCCTCATGCCGTCGATCTCGGCCCGGGTGGTGAGTTCCACGCCCTGGATCTTGAGTTCGGAGTCAATCTCATCTCGAAAGGCAGTGCCCGGAGGGGGCAGCAGCAGCTCGTGGCGGCTCAGCTCGGAGGGGGTCACTGAGGACTTGCGGGCCAGCGGGTGGTCGGGCGGGGCTATGAGCAAGCGGTCTTCCGCGAACAGCTCTTCAGCCCGGATCTCAGAATCGTGCAGGGGCAGGTTGACCACTGCGCTGTGCAGATCTCCGGCGATCACCTGGGGGAGGAGGCTGGTGGTGGTGGCGGTGAGCACTTCAAGACGGATGTTGGGGTATTGGGCCTCCAGGGCGGGCAAAACGATGGGGATCAGCCACCGGGCGGTGGAGTCGATGGTGCCCAGACGGGTCACCCCGGAGATGTCGTCGCGCATGGCGGCCATATCCAGGGCGATGGCATCGGTCTCGGCCCGGATGCGCCGGGCTCGGGCCAATACGGCCTCCCCCTCCTCGGTGAGGGTGCCGGCGTCGCGGTCCACCAGGATGGCGCCCAGCTCTTCCTCCAATTTGGCGATGTGCTTGGACACGTTGGACTGCACGGTGTGCAGCGACCGAGCGGCCTTGGAGAACGTCTTGTGCTCGGCTATCGCCAACAGGGCATCGAGCTGGCGGATGTCCATGGCCGTAAATCTACGGTCGGCAGGAAGGGCGGATGTCCACGACGGCTCTCGGCGGGCGGTCAGCCCATGGTCCGTTGACGGATCAGGTTCAGCGCGCTGCCCGCCTGGAACCACTCGATCTGGTCGGGCGACAGGGTGTGTTCAGCGGTGATGTCCACCGTGGTCCCGTCGGGCTTGGCCACCTGCACCTGCACCGGCGCGCCGGGGGCCAGATCGGCCAGGCCGAGCACCGAGATGCGGTCGTCCTCGTCTATGCGGTCGTAGTCGTCGGGGTCGGCGAAGGTCAGGGCCAGCACGCCCTGTTTCTTGAGGTTGGTCTCGTGGATGCGAGCGAAGGAACGGGCGATAACCGCCGCGCACCCTCGGAAGCGGGGCTCCATGG
>JAPPKI010000192.1 GCA_028820035.1 bacterium
GGCGACGGGTCAGGTAGTAGCCCAGCGGGGTCTTGGCCACCGGCCCCTGCTGACGTAGCTCAGCCAGTAGGTCGAAGGGCAAGCCAGTTACGAAGTAATCGGGGTTGTGGGGGTCGAAGGCAGGCAGGGTGTCGGTCATAGCTTCGCCTTCCCTACTCCTCGAACGATTCCCGCCAGGGTCCGGCCAGGTGCCCGCCGTCGATCACGAACTGGGCACCGGTGATATAGCTGGCCTCGTCGCTGGCCAGGAATAGGGCCAGCGAGGCGATCTCGTCGGGCTCGCCCATGCGTTTGATGGGCTGCATGTCCATGAGCCGGTTGAGCCGGGCCAGCGTCTCGGGCGGGGCCTCCTGCACCATGGGGCTGTTGATCACCCCAGGGTGGATGGAGTTGACCCGCACCCCCAGCGGCCCCAGCTCGATGGCCGCCGAGCGGGTCATGCCGGTGACCGCGAACTTGGTGCCGGCGTAGCTGGTCATACCCAGCACGCCCACGATGCCGTCGATGGAGGAGATGTTCACGATGGCCCCGTTGCCGGTCGCTACCAGAGCGGCCTTGGCTGCCCGCATCCCCAGGTACACGCCATGGAGGTTGATGTCGGTCATCTCGTGGTGGGTTTTGAGGTCGAGCCCCTCCAGCGTGCCGAACGCCCCGATCCCGGCATTGTTCACCAAGATGTCCAGCTTGCCGAACCGCTCCACGGTGGCGGCCACGGCAGCGTCCCAGTCGTCTTCCCGAGTGACGTCGAGCTGCTGGTAGAAGGTGTCGGGCCCCAGCTCGGCGGCCAGCTGCTCGCCGAGCACATCACGCAGGTCGGTGATGGCCACCTTGGCCCCCTCGGCTGTGAATCGGCGGGCCTCCGCCTCGCCCTGGCCCCGGGCGCTGCCAGTGATGAGCGCCACCTTTCCTTCAAGTCTCCCGGTCATTCGCTTGGCCCCTATCGATTTAGGTGGTTTCTGGTTGCGACTCAGTCCGACGGCAATGAGGCCACTTCGTAGGCGTCGTCGTCGATGGCGGCGGTCTGGTCTTTGAACGTGGTCATGTTGTGGGGCCACTGGGTGACGATGCGGCCGCTGGGGCTGCGGTAGTAGCCGTTGCAGCTAGCGTTCCAGGGCCTGATCTCGGAGATGCCCTCCTGCACCCACTCGTTGTAGTCGGCCATGGTGTCGGCTTTGACGTCCACCCAGGCCAGGCGCTCGGCGCCCAGGCGTTGGATGTGAGCCAGGGCGTAGTCCACCTGGTACTCGATCATGGTGATGATCGAGCCGTTGTTGGTGTTGGGGCCGTACAGCATGAACAGGTTGGGGAACCCGGCGGTGGTGATGCCCATGTAAGCGGTGGCGCCATCGTTCCAGGCGTCCTCGATGTCCAAGCCTCCCCGGCCGGTCACCTCGATAGCCGACAGGTACTTGGTGGTGGAAAACCCGGTGGCCAGCACCATGGTGTCCATCACCCGCTCGGTGCCGTCCACGGTGAGCACCCCCTTGGGGGTGATCCGCTCGATGGCGTCGGTCACCAGCTCCACGTTGGAGCGGTTGTAGGTGGTGAAGTACTCGTTGTGGAACAGCGGGCGCTTGCAGCCCCACATGTGGGTGGGAGTGAGCTTGGCCCGCAATTCGGGATCCTCTACTGCTTCAAGGGCTCGGCGGCCGATGTCCTCCATCTCGGCCTGCCTCACAGGGTCTTTGAAGGCCATGCCGGTGTCCACCTGCTCGAACAGCTCGTCGCGACGGGCCATCACGATGCTGGAATCGACCTGGCGGGCGGCCATCTCCTCGGCGGTGTAGGGGTCGTCCTCTTTGGGCAGCACCCAGTTGGCGGTGCGCTGGAACACGTGGAGCTGGCCAACCTCAAGGGCGATCTCAGGAACGAGCTGCACCGCGCTGGCTGCCGAGCCGATCACGCCGACGGTCTCGCCGGTGAGGTCGTGGTCCCAGTCCCATCGGGCCGAGTGAATGGTCTTGCCCTCAAAGGAGTCCAAGCCCTCGATGTCGGGGAGGGGCACGTCGTTGAACATGCCAAGTGCGCTGATCACCACATCAGCGATCACTTCGGCGCCCGACTCGGTGGTCAGCGTCCAGGTGGCGTCGTCGTCATCCCAACGGGCTGAGGTCACGGCGTCGTTGAACCGACAGTGGGGGAGCACTTCGTACTTCTCGGCGCAGTGCTCCATGTAACGCAAGATCTCGGGCTGGCGGGCGTAGGGACGGGTCCAGGTGGTGTTCACCTCGAAGGAGAACGAGTAGAGCTCCGACTGGATGTCGCAGGCGCAG
>JAPPKI010000413.1 GCA_028820035.1 bacterium
GGCGACACGGGTGCACTGGCGGTGCGACGGCGGCGACAAGACGAGATCGGAACCGAGCTATCGGGTCAACTCACTGACGAGGAAGTGGGATGGCTCGATGCTGACCTCGGGTGATGTCGTCGAGCTGGATCTCGGGCTGCCGTTTGGCCGAGAGGCGGGATTTCGCCACCCAGCGGTTGTCGTAACCGCCCAAAGGGTGCTCGACGCCGGACCCAGTGTCATTCAGGTCGTGCCTCTGACTTCGCAACTGCGAGGGTTCAGGTCGGAGGTGGAACTCGACGCCGATCCCAAAAACGGGTTGGATCGCACATCGGCCGCCCAGTGTCAACACATCCGTGCCGTCGCAGCTGGCCGAATCGAAGGTGCAAGAGGAAACGTCGGTGGAGCAGCGCTCACCCAAATCCGTGAAGTGCTGGGCCTGATCCTCGACATCCCCGGCTGACTCCGCCGGGAGGTAGCATTTTCGCAGAATTCACCAGCAGGCCGCGAGGGGGAAGCGATGCGTCGAGGGAAGTGGCTGGCCCTGGTGGTTGTGGTGGGGCTGTTGCTAGTGGGGTGTGATGGGGATTCGGACGAGTCCCCACCCGATTCGGCGGGCGCGAGTGAGGCGAAGGCGGCACCGGAGCCCACGACCGCTCCTGACGAGGACAGTGCCGCGCCAGAAGACGGGGGTGACTCGGCCACCGCTGACGCAGGCTCGGACGAAGAAAGTGCGGCCGAGAGCGGGGCTTCTGAGGAAGACAGCTCCTCGGTTGACGATGGCTCTGAGGAGAGCGATGCCGTAGAGAGCGAAGAGGCCGTTGAGGAAGTTATCGAGCTGACGGCGACTGCTCGGGGGGTGACGGCGGACACCATCACGCTGGGCGTTGCCATCACCGATGTGACCGTCTTTGCCGATGTGGGCGACATCTTGGCCCGGTACCAGCCGCTAGTTGACGCCACCAATGCTGCTGGCGGGATCAATGGGCGCCGGGTGGAGATCATCACCGAGCAGTGGGACATCCTCGATTCGGTGGCGTTCGAAGCGGCCTGCGTGGCTCTCACCGAGGACAACGAGGTGTTCTTGGTGCTCGGTTTTATGCCCGCTGGCTGGGGCAGCATCTTCTGCTACACCGACATCAACGAGACCATCGTCATCAACACCTCCGACTTGGATCAGCAGGATCTCGACATGAGTGACGGGCGCTTGATCACCACCCGCCCGTATCAGTTCGGCTCGCTGCTCGCCGGACTGGAGCTGTTGAGGCCCGAGCTGGAGGGGGCCAGGGTGGTCATCTACGGTGCCACTCCCGATGGGCGGATCGAGACCACCGAGGAACTGCTGCGCAGTTTCGGGGCTGAGATTGTCGAGGTCACCAGACAACAGGTCGGCGGGGAGGATCTGATTGCTGCGGAGGCCGAGATCGACATCCACGTCGAGCGGTGGCGGACGCGCAACCCCGACTGGATCATCAACGTCGACGGCGCAGTGGCCGGAAGCCTGCAAGGGCTTGTGCGGGCAGGGCTAACCGACTGGAACATCGTCACTCCGGCCAACGATGCGCCTAGCAATAACGCGATGGGCGCCGATCTGAGCGTGTTTTCCAATCTGATTGCCACCGGGGAGCCCGGCGCCGAAGAACTGGCCGCCCAAGGCCTTTATGGCATTCCCGAGTGCTTCGAGATCATCAACGCGGCAACCGATCAGGGTTTGGGGACATCCGGCAAAGCCGAAGACGCCCAAGCCGGGACCGCGATCGAGGTCTGCGCCGCGTGGGACGTCTTTGTGGCGCTGGCGACCGCCGCCGGGCCCAACCTCACCCCGGAGAGCTTCCTCCAGGCTGGCTACGACCTCGGGACCTTCCCCATGACGGGGTCGCCCAGCGGATCACTGGCCCCCGACAAGCCGTGGGTGTCCAACGCCCAGCCTGCGCTGTTCGTCTACGACACGGAGCTGGATGCCTTCGTTCCCCGCTAATCAGCGCTGACCAGCGCTCGAGGTCAAATGGCCCGCTGGAAGCGTCGAGATCCACCCTTCACCAGGGGCATGGCGTCTTTGACGAACGCCACCCACTGTGGGTCGGCGATGGTTGTGGCCCTCAGATCGCTGTAGGCGCTGAGGGAGTCGACCTGCCAGATGGAGTTAACCTCGGCCTCCAGGTAGCCCTGATCCACGGTGCGCCAGCGATTGAGGAGAGGACAGCCTCCCTCGACCATGAACGGGTCGTAGTGGCGTTCGAGCAGATCGACGTATGCGTCGGCATCGGCGGCGGCAGTCCGGGCAGTGATGG
>JAPPKI010000199.1:0-1747 GCA_028820035.1 bacterium
CTGCGGGAGATCGTGGAGGACAGGGGCATGGGCCGGGTGTACCTGCCCGCCGCCGACATCGAGCGATTCGGCTGCGCCCCCGACCTGACCGGCCCGACCGACGCGGTGGGCGCACTGGTGGCGTTCGAAGCCGAGCGAGCCGAGCGGCATTTCGCTGAGGGCCTGAAGCTGCTCGGCATGCTGGACCACCGCAGCCGGGCCTGCACTGGGGCGATGGCCGGGATCTACCACCGCCTGCTGGCTCGCATTGCTGCCACGCCCACGGCCGTGATGGAGGGGCGGCTTTCGCTGCCCACCAGGGAGAAGGCCTGGGTGGCCGTTCGCAGCCTGGCGGGAGTCACCACATGAGCCCGGTCGTTTCTCAGCCGCGTGTGGCCGTGGTCGGAGGCGGGCTCGCCGGACTGGCCGCGGCAGTATCCGCTGCCGACAGCGGAGCGCGGGTGACGCTCTATGAGCGGGCCCCCCGGCTGGGCGGGGCCACCTGGTCGTTCCAGCGCAACGGCCGCTGGTTCGACAACGGCCAGCACGTGTTCATGCGGTGCTGCACCGAGTACCGGGCGCTGTTGGAGCGCCTGGAGGTGGCCGATCAAGTGATCGAGCAGCGCCGTATGTCGGTTGCGGTGATGCGCCCCGGTCGCCGTCCGGCCCGCATATTCCGCACCGGCGCCCCTTCCCCCCTTCACTTGGCCCGGTCATTGCTGCGCTACAGCCCGCTCTCAGTAGCCGATCGTCTGAGGGCGATTCGCACCGCGCTGGCCCTGCGTCGCCTCGATCCCGATGCTCCCGACACCGACGAGATGAGCTTCGGGGGGTGGCTGCGATTTCGCGGCGAATCCGATCGAGCCATCGCCGGTCTATGGGACCTCATCTGCCTACCCACGGTGAACCTCCGGGCCGACGATGCCTCGTTAAGCCTGGCCGTGAAAGTGTTCCGCACCGGGCTCTTGGACAGTGTCGATGCCGGTGATTTGGGCTGGACCCGGGTGCCCTTGGCTGCTCTCCACGGAGATGCCGCCGCCCGGGTGATCATCGCCCAAGGCGGGCATATCCAGCTTCAAGCCCATGTGGAATCCGTGGGCGAAGGACCTTCGGTGACGATAGGCGGGCAGCGGGCGGACGCCGACGCGGTGATCCTGGCCGTGCCCCACGATGTTGTCGACGGCCTGCTGCCCCCCGGCACCGTGCCCGGGCAATCTGGGCTGGTCGATCTCGGGGTATCACCCATCGTCAACGTGCATTTCGTGTTCGACCGCCAAGTCATGGACGTGCCCTTCACCGCCGCTCTGGTTTCCCCGGTGCAATTCGTTTTCGACCGGACTGAGGCCGCCAACTGGGCCGACGATGAGCCGCGGGCGCCCGTCGGTGGGGGCAGTGGCGGCGAGCAGGTTGTGGCCGTGTCGCAGTCGGCGGCCTTCGATGAGATCGGCGAACGCCCGGCGGACATGATCGAGCGCTATCGCTCGGCTCTCGCCGAGCTGCTGCCGCGCTCGGCTGCGGCTGAGGTGATAGACGCGGTGGTGACCCGAGAGCACCGGGCCACCTTTGCCGGCCGTCCCGGCACTCGGCGGCTTCGTCCTGGTCCGACCACTGCCATCGATGGTTTGTTCTTGGCCGGGGCGTGGACCGATACCGGCTGGCCAGCCACGATGGAGGGCGCCGTCCGCTCCGGCAAGCTAGCGGCTGGCCTCGCCCTCGATCACTGCCGCACCGCAGTTGCCTCCAGGCCTGCCCAATCATCCGGCGACAC
>JAPPKI010000199.1:1757-2255 GCA_028820035.1 bacterium
CATCCTCAGCCGAGCCAAGGAGCTGGTGGACCCGGCCATTGCCGCCGCACTGAGCGGGCTGTGCCCTGAGCTGAGAGTGCCCGCTGAATACCACTTCCAGAGTCGGGGCAAGGGAACCCGCCCGGCACTGGCCGTCTTGTCGGCTGAGGCTGTGGGCGCCCCTTCGGAAACCGGAGTGCCCGGGGCGGTGGCCATCGAGCTCATCCACAACTTCTCGCTGATCCACGACGACATCATCGACAACGATGCCGAGCGTCGGCACCGGCCCGCGGTCTGGGCCAAGTTCGGCATTGGAGTCGGCGTGGTGGCAGGAGACGCTCTTCACAACTTGGCCTATGAGGTGTTGCTGTCCGACCCCACAGCGCCCAGGGTCAAGGCGGTCAAGCATCTGACCGGAGCAGTTTCGGCAATGATCGCCGGCCAGAGCATGGACATGGCCTTTGAGGAGAGATCTCTCGTCACCCTGGAGGAGTGCTTGGCCATGGAGCAGGGCAAGAC
>JAPPKI010000216.1 GCA_028820035.1 bacterium
GGGCCCGGGAAATGTCGAGGTCGTCGCGTACTGCGGCGACAAAATAACCGGGGAAGAAGCCCAGGCTGGAGCCGATGCCCAGCGCCAGCATGCTGGCCCCCACCACGGCTGGGCCGCGGCCGAACCCTGGCCTTGCCGTCATGCGCCTCGTCCCCTCCACACTCTGGGCGACGTTACTGGCCAACCGAACCGGCCAAATGGTTCAACGCTCATCGGCCGGGAGATGGCCCGGTACGCTCCGCGAGTGGACTTGTCGCCCGCAGCAGTGGAAAGAGCGGTGGCCGAGGTGTTCGACGGGGTTGACGCCCAGCCCCGAGTCGAGCGACTTAGCCGGGGGTTTTCGTGGGTGACGCTGGGGGTTGACGAGGTGATCGTTCGGGTGGCTCCAACGGGGGGCACGCTCGAGCCTTACGACCCGGAGGCGGAAGCAGCCAACCTCCGCCGAGTGGAGGGGGTGGTGCCCGCCCCTCAGGTGTTGGCAGTGCAACCCGACCCCGACAACCCCATCGGCCGGCCCTTCGGCGTCCACTCCCGAGTGCCGGGACGGGTACTGCGGCTCGACGACGTGACCGAACACCGCTTGGACTACATCGCCGCTGCTGGACAGGCGCTGGGCAGGCTGCATTCTCTGTCGGCCCCGGTGACAGTGGCTGAGGCCTACGACGCCGAGTTGGACCGAACCGAGGCTGTCTACCGGCGGGCCGCTCCCGACCGCCATCCAGAGTTCGAAGCCGCCCTCTTGTGGCTGCGAGCCAATCGACCCGACTGCGATGAGCCCGCGGTGTGGTGCCACGGCGATTTCCGATTCGCCAACCTGAGCTGGACCGGGCCGGGAGAGTTGGGCGGGGTCTTGGACTGGGAAAGAGCTTGGGCCGGCGATCCCATGTGCGACGTGGCCTTCACCCACCGCTTTTCAGGATGGTGCACCATCGAAGACTCCGCCGACTACGGACACCCCATTGACCAGGAGCGGCTGGCTTATGCCTCCCGCTTCGAGCGCATCCGCTCCTTCACCGCCTCGATGCGGGCCATCCGAGCATGGCTCGACGGCCGCTCTCACGATCCCCGCCTGCTCACCATCGGCCGCCGCGGCGAACAGGCCATGAAGACTGAGTTGAACTGGGCGAGATGATTGGACTGCTAGATCAGTAGTCCTCGATGTCGATCACATCGAACTTGCCTTGGGGCTCATACACCCTAATCGACACCCTTGCCCCGGCAATGACCACCCAACGGCGCATCGGATTCAAATCCGGCTCAGACTCACCAGGCAACTCTCCGAGAGGTTGTTCGGTAAGGGCCAGGATACCGTCTACCAGTTCTGCGACGCGTTCGGCCGACTTGCCGGTTCTCCAGAGATTGACCGCAGCGCGAAAAGAACTGGCATCCACATTCCAAGTTGGCGCCCCCTGGTCAGGTCTACTCAGGGAAGCACCTCATCGATGGGCTCACCAGCGCGAAGGCGGCTTGCAATTAAGCGCAGATCTTCCGACGTCAACACACCGAATTGCTCACCCTCCACCTGACGGCGGGCGTTCTCTGCCTCGTTGGCCTCGTACTTGAGCCTCCGCAGTTCGGCGGCTTCCGACTCAGAAGCGATCGTCACGCACCCAGCATAACGCCTATCCGTCTCAAGTTGACCTTGAGAATCTATCCCCGGCCCAAGATCATGACGTTGTGGTATTGGGCCCCGGAGCCGGCGCCGGTGACCAGGGCGACCTCGGCATCGGCAACTTGACCGGGGCCGGCGGTGCCCCGCAGCTGGCGCACTGCTTCCACGATCTTGAGGGTGGGGCCGCCCCAGCCGATGTGGCTGTAGCTGAGCAGGCCGCCGTCGGTGTTGAGCGGATGGCGGCCATCGATGCCGATGCCCGCCTCCCATAGGTAGTCGGCCCCCTCGCCCTCGGCGCACAGCCCCAGCATCTCGAACTGGCGCACCACCTCGTAGGTGTTGATGTCGTAGAGCTCGAACACATCCACGTCTTGTGGTCCGAGCCCGGCCAGTTCGAACGCCCGATGGGCGGCGTCGGCCCCCAAGCCCCACACCTCGTCGTAGCGGGGCGGGTTGACGTACTGCTGACGGTGCCATTCTGCACCTCCGCCCAATACGGCCACCGGTGGCTGGACAAGATCACGGGCCCGCTCGGCAGTGGTGATCACCATGGCTGCGGCCCCCTCGGTGGCCAGGCACAGATCCAGCAGGCGGAACGGTTCGGCCACCATCGGCGAGGCCAACACGTCGGCCGCGGTGTA
>JAPPKI010000538.1 GCA_028820035.1 bacterium
CCGAGCGTGGGGTCGTCCTCGTTGTCGACTCGCCCCTGCCAGAGTCTGATGGTTCGGCAGTCATTCGGATGGAAATGCTCGGGCTGTGCGGCACCGACTTGAGCATCGTGGCCGGCAAGATCCCGGTGGAGATGCCGCGGGTGATGGGCCACGAGGGAATCGGGATCGTAGAGGTGGCCGGATCCGCGGCGGCATTTAGGACCGGCCAGCGGGTGCTCATCAATCCGGGCTTGTTCTGTGAGGTCTGCGGTCTCTGTCGCCGCGGCTATCCGAACCTCTGTCCCAATGGAGGGCTTCTGGGTCGAGACCTCGACGGACTATTCGCCGACTACGCGGCGATAGACGAACGTCAACTGCTCGCTGTTCCCGAACATGTGTCCTCCGACGCGCTCGGCGTCGTTCAGGTGCTGGGTACCTGCGTTCACGCCGTTTCGAAAGCACCGGTTTCACCGGGCGATACCGCGGTGGTGCTTGGCCTCGGAGTGTCGGGCCAGCTCATCGCCCAGCTTCTTGCCGCCCAGGGAACACGGGTCATCGGGGTCACCAGGTCCGAGTGGAAACGCGAGCTTGTTCTCCAGCACGGCGCGGCGGCGGCTGTCACCCCTGAGCAAGCAGCCGAAGTGGTGGCAGAAATCACTGAAGGCCGGGGTCCAGAGGCAGTCTTCGAGGCGGTGGGCACGGTGCAGACTTTTTCCCAGGCCATCGAACTTGCCGGTCCAGCCGCCACCGTCGTGTTCTTTGTCACTACTACCGTTATGGGGAGCGGGCTGCCCTAATATCAGCTCTACTACAAGGAGTTGAGTCTGCGGAACCCCCGGGGAGCCACCATGGCCGATTATGAGAAGGCAATCGCCTTAGTGGCCGATGGCGTCATCAACGGTGTCCCGCTCATCTCAACCCGATTAGGCCTCGACGAAATCGAACAGGCCCTCGCCGCGACCCAAGATTCATCAACCCTTAAGGTATTGATGGAAGTGGATTAGAAGGAGCAAGCATGAAGGAAGCTTTCGGCGTTCTCGCCACTGACTGGCGCGAGGGAATCAACTGGCAAGAGGTGCGCGAGTGGCGATTGCAAAGAGCACGGGAGGCCATGCGGCGTCATGGCCTCGGAGCGATGCTGCTGATGTACGACGAGAACATCCGCTACGTGACCTCCACCATGACTCCGGGCTGGAATCAGCTCAAGCCCGGGCTGCGCTATGCCGTGCTCACCGAAGGCAGGGAGCCGATTCTCTATGAGCAGGGCGACATCGGCTACCACATCCGCGAGCACTCACCCTGGATCCCCAAGGAGAACGTCCGCTACTCCTACGCCTGGATCAAGGGGGCTGCCGGACCGGCTTCAACCGCTCAAGTCGACAAGTTCACCAACGCCCTGATGAACGATTTGGAAGACGCCGGCGTCACCGATCAGCCCTTGGGCGTGGACTTCATGGACCTCAACATGATCCGGGCCTTTGAGGAGCGGGGCATCAACTGGGTTGACGGCATGACCCCCATGATGGAGGCCCGGGCCATCAAGAGCCTGAACGAGCAAAAGGCCCTGCGAATGGTGGGGTCGATCTGCGACGTGACCCACTACGAGCTGACCCAATGGCTGAAGCCCGGAATCACCGAGAACGAGGTCACCGCGTTCACCATGGAGTACCTCTACAACTTCCCCGGCATGGAAAACGTGGAGGACGTCATCGTCTCGTCGGGGCCGAACGCCTGGCCCAACTGGCGCAACCACGGCGACCGGATCATCCGACCGGGCGACATCGTGATCATTGACCTGGCCGCGCTGACTTGGAATGGGTTCAAGTCGTGCGTCTACCGAACCTATTGCGTGGGCGGTGAGCCAACCGACGAGCATCAGCAGTATTACGACCTGGCCTCCAAGTGGCTCTGGGACTCCATCGAACAGGTGAGGCCGGGCGTTACTACAGCCGACATCGCCTCCGTGTGGCCGTCGGCCAAAGAGATCTGGGGATATGAGGAGGAGGACGAGGCCGCCGCCAACCTGTGGGGCCACGGCCTCGGTCTTGCCCAATACGACCAGCCGGTGATCTCGAGGATTTGGTCTCTCGACCATCCACAGGAGATTCAGCCCGGCATGGTCTTCGCCCTCGAAACCCAGCATGGCAAGCTCCATGAGTTCGGGGTCCGGCTTGAAGAGATGCTGGTTGTCAACGACACCGGTATTGAGATGCTGTCCACCTACAAGAGTCACGAGATCATCCGCGCCGGATGACCGCAGACGGCCATAGAG
>JAPPKI010000301.1 GCA_028820035.1 bacterium
GGCCCACCATGTCCAACCCCATGAGCTATGAAGGCCGCAACGTCGTGGTCACCGGCGCCTACTCTGGCGTGGGAGCCGCGCTGGTGGATCTGCTGGCTGATCTGGGGGCGGCGTCGATCACCGCTCTTGACATCAAGGAACCAGAAGGCCCGATCACCCGCTACATCCCCACCAATATGGGCGACCCGGTGGCGGTGGACGAAGCCGCCGCGGCCATCGACGCCCCGGTACACGTGCTGTTCAACAACGCCGGTATCGCGGCCACCTTCTCGCCTGAGGACGTGATGAAGGTCAACACCTTGGGGCTGATGCGGTTGACCGATGCCCTGCTGCCCAAGATTCCCGCGGGGGGCGCGGTGGTCAACACCGCCTCAATTGCGGGGATGAACTGGCCGGCCCACCAGGCCGAGATCACCGAGCTGTTGTCCATCGACGACTGGGACAAGGCAGTGGCGTGGGTGGAGGAGCACCCCGAGGTGGTGTCCGACGGCTACATGTTCTCCAAGGAGTGCGTGCAGATCTTCACCATGCAGGCCGCCAAGGGGATGCTGTCCAACGGCGTGCGCATCGCCAGCGCCTGCCCGGCCCCCATCGACACCCCGCTCTTGCCCGACTTCAAGAAGACCATGGGCGAGGAGATGATCGACTGGACGGCAGCCCAATCCGGAGGCCGCTATGTGACTGCGGCTGAGGTGGCCAACCTGCTGGCCTATCTGGGGTCGGACGCGGCGTCGTTCGTATCGGGCGTGAACGTCAACATCGACAACGCCTTCCAAGGCTCGATGATCACCGGCCAGGTGGACTTCGGCGAGTTGGCCGGCTAGCTCTAGCCCTTAAGCCGTGGCGGCGAGGCGGTCCTTGAGCTCGGCGGTGAGCGAAGCCACCTTGTCGGCGGTCTGAGACAGCAGCTCGGGATCCAGCGCGTCGGCCAGTTCGGGCGCGCCGGCCTGGATCAGCATGGGGGCCAGTCCACCGGTGCGGATCTTGTTTATCGCCCATTCGGCAATGGGGCCGTGGGCGGTCTCGTCGAAGGGGATGATGTGGTTCCGCCCACCGCCCAAGTGGTTGTAGTGGTAGTGGGGGGCGTCCTCGAACAGGTCGAAGCGCAGATACTCCCACTCCCCGTCGGCGTCGAACACATGCAATGACACACCCCGGTCCTCGATGCCCAGGGGCGCGGTGCGGCGCAATTCCTCGATGTAGGCCTCGTCGGCCTGGTAATACTCCATGAGCGCCTCGGGGTTGAGGTCGCGGTACTCCACCCCGACTTTGATCGCGCCAGCGTCGAAGTAAGTGGTATAGGCGTCGTCGGGCCGCATGGGCGGCATCTCATAGACATGGCCGATTTCCATGGCGGCCAGCCTAGTGCCGGGTGGGTTCTGCCTCTAGGTGCAAGGTGCCCGCTCACTACCATCGATTTCCCATGGCCCAGCGTCGAGTCGACTTGGAGGAGTTCTTCCACCCTGACGGGGTGGCGGTGATCGGCGGGGTCGACCGCACGCAAACAGAGAACGCGCTGCGGGCCTCCATGGACTCCCGGTGGGGGGAGGGCAACTGGCATCTGGTCAATCCCAAGGGCGGGTCGATCGGATCGGTTCCGGTTTACGAGTCTGTGGCCGATGTGCCCGAGCCGATCGCGCTGGCCGTGATCTCCACTCCACCGGCGGCGTGTGCCCAGATTGTCGACGAGTGCGGGGCCGTAGGGGTCCGCTACGCCCTGGTGTTCTCCTCTGGATTCAGCGAAGTCGGTCCCGAGGGGGCCAAGCTGGAGGCCGAACTGGGGGAGGCCGGCCGCCGTAACAGCATCCGCATCTTCGGCCCCAACACCAATACGAATGCCTTTGAGCCTGTGCCCGAGATCCCTGGGTTGCGGGGGGGCAAGATCGGGGTGGTCACCCAGTCGGGCCACAACGGCCGTCCCATCATGCAGGGGGTGCACTTCGGCATCGGGTTCAGCCGCCAGGTGCCGTGCGGCAACGAGGTTGACCTCGAAGTGAGCGACTTCATCGAGTACTTCGCCTATGACGAAGACACGGCGGTGATCGCCGGATACATCGAGGGCTTCCGATCGGCCGACAAGCTGCGCACCGCGCTGGAAGCGGCCAACGCGCAGCACAAGCCGGTGGTGATCTTGAAGATCGGCGCCACCGACGCCGGATCGCGCATGGCTTCGTCGCATACCGGCCACCTCACCGGATCAGACGAGGTGATCGACGGCCTGTTCGAGCAGTACGGGGTGG
>JAPPKI010000061.1 GCA_028820035.1 bacterium
CGCTTGTGGCGCTTGGCCTCTATTTGGTGCTCAATCGCACATGGTTCGGCAAGACCGTGGCCGCCGCGGCCGAAGCCCCCGACCTTTCCCGGCTCGCGGGCGTCAACCCGAAAGTGGTCTCAACGTTCGTGTGGGTGATAGCCGGACTCATCTCCACGATTGCCATCGTTCTGCTGTCGGGGCAGAGCGGCAGCGTGGCTAACCTCGGGGGGCTTGGCGCCTCCACTCTGGCTCGGGCCCTGGTTGCCGCCGCGATCGCAGGGATGACCTCGTTTCCCCGGGCCATGGCGGCCGGCATGTATCTGGGCATCATCGAGTTCACGATTCAGTTCAACTTCCTTGAGCAGCCGGGGTTGTTCGAATTCCTGCTGCTGCTGGCCGTGTTGGGCGCGGTGGCTTTGCAGCGAAGCCAGCGCCTGTCGACCGAGTCGTTCTCGTTCACCCCGAAAGTCCCCCCGATTCCCAGTCACCTTCGCCAAATCTGGTGGATACGCCACATGAGTCGGATCGGGTTCGGAGTCGGGCTCTTGGCGTTGATTGTGCTGCCGCTAATCATCACCCAGCCGAGCCGGCATCTGGCCTACGCGTCGGTTCTGGCCTTTGCGCTGTGCGCCAGTTCGCTCACCGTCATCACCGGATGGTCGGGCCAGGTCTCGCTGGCCCAGATGAGCTTCGCCGGAATCGGCGCGCTGACCGCCGCCGCGTTGACCCGCGGCATCGAGATGGACTTCTGGTTCATCGATTTCAACGCCGACCCCATACCGTTTGCGCTGGCCGTGTTCATCGCTCCCCTGCTTACTGCGTTGCTGGCCGCGGTAGTGGGCGTGGGCGCTCTTCGGGTGCAAGGACTCATGCTGGCCGTCACCACCCTGGTGCTGGCCTTGGCCGCGTCGCTCTACATATTCCGGCGACCGATTTTTACCGACGGCAACGCTCGCACCGTCCCGTTCTTGCGGGGCGACTTGTTCGGCATCAACCTGGCCAGCCAGCGCAACTACTACTACTTCTGCCTGGTACTTCTCACTGTTGTCCTCTTCATCTTGGCGCGGCTTCGCCGATCCGGAGTCGGGCGGGGGACCATTGCCATTCGAGACAACGTCGAGGCCGCGTCGGCCTACACCGTTAGCCCCACTCGCATGAAGCTATCGGCCTTCGCACTGGCCGGCGGCATCGTGGGCCTCGGCGGGGCGGTGCTCGCCGGTTTGGTCCAAAGCATCCCGCTTTCCGAGACGTTCTTCACCGTCGACGACTCGATCAGGCTGGTCGGCATCGTGGTTATCGGAGGTCTTGGCACGATCATCGGGCCGGTGCTTGGCGCCCTTTGGATCGAGGGACTCCCGTCGCTGTTCAACGACAGCAGTGTGGTGGCGCTGTTCACATCCAGTATCGGGCTCTTGCTGGTGGTGATGTACTTCCCTGGCGGCTTCGTCCAGATCCTCTATTCGTGGCGGTCGTCCGGGCTGAGATGGGCGGAGAACCGCTATGGACTGTCGGCGCCTCCGAAGGGGGCTCAGGGTTCGGTCCGGCTGCCCGCGTCGCATCGCGTCCGGTCTGACGGCGGCCACCCGGTTCTCGAAACCAATGATCTGTCGGTGGCGTTTGGCGGCAACCAGGCTCTGGACGGAGCGTCGCTATCGATCCTGCCCAACCGCATCGTTGGGCTTATCGGCACCAACGGCGCGGGCAAGTCGACGTTCATGAACGCCGTCGGAGGGTTCGTGCCGTCTGGCGGCGAAGTGCGTCTCAACGGAACGGAGATCAGCCGCATCGCCCCCCACCGCCGGGCACTGCTCGGTTTGGGGCGGACGTTCCAGGGGGCGACGCTGTTCCCCGAGCTCACCGTGCGCGAGACCGTGCAAGTCGCCCTCGAAGCCCGGGATCGCACTCCGATTCTGGCCGCCGCCGCAGGCCTGCCGCCTTCGGCCAGGATCTCCCGGGCGCAAAGGGCGGCCGCTGACGAGATCATCGATTTTCTCGGCTTGGGCCGCTATGGAGATTCCTATGTAGGTGATTTGTCCACTGGTACGCGGCGCATCGTTGAAATCGGCGGCCTCCTAGCCCTCGACGCCCACCTGCTGTGCCTCGACGAACCCACCGCAGGCGTGGCCCAGCGCGAGGCTGAGGCGTTCGGCCCGCTGCTGGTGAGCATCAACAGCGAACTCCAGTCGTCGATGCTGATCATCGAGCACGACATGCCGCTGATCATGAGCGTGAGCGATCATGTCTACTGCTTGGAAG
>JAPPKI010000456.1 GCA_028820035.1 bacterium
GGCTCGAGGGGCAGCAGCTCAGGATCGGGATCGGCCCCATAGAGGATCGGGTCGATATCGGTTCCCCCAGGGAGGACGATCCCATCAAGCCGCTCTCCGACCGCGGCGGGGTCGACGTCTATAGGGATGTGAACCGGGATGCCGCCGGCTTCGATGACGCCGCGGGCGTAATAGGCCATATACAGATCGACTTCGCTGTTGGCCATCGACTCAGGAAAGCCGCCGATCTCCGATGCCCGCCTGCGCCGCCCGGGCAGTCCGATCAAAGGGAGTTTTGTGGTCACCGAATTGTTCGCTTCCAAACGCTCTCGCCGGGAACGTTAGTTTGGTTTGCGGTGGTTGCTGGAGTGGAAAAGGAACGCTGATGGAGATCTACGACAACTGGATCGACGGGGGGTTCGCTCCCCCGCCCAACGGCCGGCGCATGGCCACGACCAACCCGTTCGACGGGGAGCCCTGGGCCGAGGTGGCCGACGACCCGGCCGCAGTAGACGATGCCGTGCGGGCGGCTCGGCGGGCATTCAGCGAAGGGCCCTGGGCCACCATGGCCGCCGCCGAGCGAGCCCAGTTGATGCGCCGGCTGGGCGAGCTGCTGACCCGCGACGCTGAGCTGTTGGGCGCCGTCGAGACCCGAGACAACGGCAAGATCATCCGCGAGACTTCGGCCCAGGCCAAAGGCTTGCAGGGCTACTACGACTTCTTCGCCGGGATGGCCGACAAGATCGGCGGCGAGCAGCTTCCCAGCCCGTCGCCCAACTTCTTGGTGTACACCGAGCGCGAGCCCATCGGGGTCGTGGGAGCCATCATCCCGTGGAACTCACCACTGGCCCTTCTAACCTGGAAGCTCGCACCGCTGCTGGCCGCCGGGTGTACCGCGGTTGTCAAGCCGTCGGACATCACGCCGGTGACCGCGCTGATGCTGGCCGAGCGGACCGCCGAGGCCGGGTTTCCCCCCGGCGTCATCAACGTGGTGACTGGCGGAGCCGAGGTGGGCGCAGCCATCACCTCCCATCCCAACATCGACAAGATCACCTTCACCGGAGGCGGGGCCACCGCCAAGCACGTGGCCCGAGCCGCGGCCGACAACCTGACGCCCACGGTGCTGGAACTGGGCGGCAAGTCGCCCCAGATCATCTTCGACGACGCCGACCCCGAGGCGGTGACCAACGGGCTCTTGGCCGGGATCTTCGCCGCCAGCGGACAGACCTGCATTGCCGGGTCGAGGGCCTACATCCACCGAGACATCGCCGATGAGGTGGTCGGACGAGTGGTAGCCCGGGCCAATGAGCTAGTGCTGGGCGACCCCTCCGATACTGCCACCGAGATGGGACCGGCGGCCTCCGACGCTCAGCGAGACCGAATCCTGACCATGATAGACCAGGCCCGCTCAGAGGGCGCCACCATTGCCGCCGGCGGTGTGGTTGATCCCGACCTCGGCGGGCGGTTCGTGCGCCCCACCGTGATAACCGGCGTGACCAACCAGTCCACCATCGTTCGGGAAGAGGTCTTCGGTCCGGTGCTGCCGGTGCTGGAATTCGAAGACGAGGACGAAGTGGTGAAGCTGGCCAACGACAGCGACTACGGGCTGGCCGCCGGCATCTGGACCAACGAAATCCGCCGAGCCCACCGAGTGTCGAGAGCGCTCCGAGTAGGCACCGTGTGGATCAACACCTACCGCAACGTGAGCTACATGGCCCCGTTCGGCGGCTTCAAACAATCAGGCTACGGCCGAGACAACGGCCTCGAAGCCCTAGACGGCTTCCTCCAGACCAAAACCGTCTGGATAGAGCTAACCGGCGCCACCCGCGACCCATTCGTGATCGGTTAGCCGCACCCTCTTAGCGGGACGCACGAATATCGCTCAGTCCAATACTCCGATAGATCGAAGACGCTCACCAAGAACCCCGCCGCTTATGGGGGATCTGTCCCTCGATATGAAGTGCACGCCTGCCTCTGCAACCACATCCGGGGCTCGTTGCGAAACGAGAACCTCAAACAGAAGCATGGTGGCCGCTGTGGCGAAACGAATTGACTGGACATACCGTGCACTTCGAGCGTGGTCAAGTGTTCCGACGTAGAACATTGAAGGATCGCCGTAATTCGACCTGGTCCGTGCCCTCCATAGGAACTCAAACACCGTTGTTGGTTCCATCTTCTGATCGATTCGGGCTCTCTCTCCGTTCGGTAGGCGTTGCCTTCCCAGAGACTGCCTCCGCTCATCTGCGA
>JAPPKI010000332.1 GCA_028820035.1 bacterium
TTGAGGGCCAGGATGAAGCGTGGACGGCCTCTGCGCCGATCTCCCGCCCGGATAGAAGGCGGTCGGTTGTCCAGCCAGGGCGCCGCTGGTCATCCGATGGCTGGCCTGAGCCAGCGCTCACGGACCCAGGGTTGTGACAGGGATGACTGCTATTCCATCGGGCAACTCAACCCCGACGCCGGTCGCAGTGATGACGGCTAACTTGATGGGGTCTCCCATTCGATTGGTGTCGACTCGATCTCTCAGCTGACGAAGCGACTCGATTCCTTCCATGACCCCTTCATCGCTGCCCAGCTTGACTTCGAAGGCAGCCCACTCCCCGTCGGCTCTTTCCAAAATCACATCTACTTCCAAACCGTATTCGTCCAGATAGTGAGAGAGCTGGCAACCCTCAAGCTGCGAATAGACCCGAAGGTCGCGCACAACAAGCGATTCAAATAGAAAGCCGAAGAACTTCAAATCAGCTCGCAGCCGGGCACTGTTTGTACGCAGGGCGGCAACAGCGAGAGACGGACACACGAAATGGCGAGCCGGAGTCGTGCGCAAGGCTATTCGCGACCTCAGATGCGGCTTCCACGCCGGCAAGTCTTCAACCACGAAGAGCCGCTCAAGTGCCTGCAAGTACTCCTTGACGGTTCGGGGATGCATAGGCACTTCTCGATCTCCAGACGCGTCTTCTGCAAGTGTCTTGTAGGACGCCTTGGTACCGGCGTTGCGCCCCAGCGAAGCCAGCAGTCGGCGTACCCCGACGGGATCGCGCTTCACGTCATCTACCTGGGCGATATCGGTCCGGCTGATGTCGTCCAAGTAGTCGCGCAAACGCCTCTGCGCGAAGGCAGCAGTGTCTGAGGCGATCCTCGGCCAGCCCCCGCGGCATACAAGGTCGATCATTTCAGGAGTCTGAATACCGGGGCTTTGCGGTCGACTGGATTCACCGTCCATCAGCTTGCTGAGCGACACGCTCCCGTCCGACTCACCGGATTCGAGCAGCGACATTGGCCGCATCCTCACCCGGGCGACCCGCCCGGCGCCGGAATGCCTGGTTATGTCGTCAGGTGGATTCGCCGATCCGGTGAGTAGGAATTGCCCCATTTCAGCCCGGTCATCGCAGGCGCGCCGCATGGGGTTCCAGATCTCAGGCACTTGCTGCCACTCGTCCAGCAAGCGGGGAACGGGACCGTCAAGCAGGGATGCGGCATCGATCGACGCCGCCAGCCGGACACCGGGCATGGTGTCGAAGAGCGCCTCGCTTTGTGCGAAGTTCTTCCCGGTCCAGGTCTTTCCGCTGGCACGGGGACCGTCCAGAAGGACAGCGGGGCTGGATTGCAGCGCCTCAGCCACTTCCCGGTCGACGACCCGAGGTCGGTATCCGGACGGAGTGAGGGTTCCGGTCACAGGGCTCAAGTCTATGCCAAGTGCTGATTTATTGTCATTTCAAGTGCTAAAAAACTGACATATCAAGTGCTGAAATACAGAAGCAGCGGCAATTCAGCTGCTGGGCACAGACGAGCTCACCAACAAGGTCGAGGGACATCACGTTTGGCGGCGGGGCCGAATGTCCACTGATGTCGCAATATCGCTCTTTGACGCTCCCCAAGCGCCTGAGATCAAAGAGCGGGTGATCCTGTTTCGGATTCCCCGGCTCTGGTCACCGGAAATGCCCGCCGAGGAGCTGTATGAGGCAACGCAAGGCTGGTGGACGCTTGGACCCCGCCGCAATGGCGCCGACTACGCCTTTGCCGTCAACCGGGGAGTCATCCGCGAGGTGTATCGGATTGACAGCTGGCGACAGCGACAGCGAGGCGATCGGGACTGGGAACACGACATCGGCAAATCCCGCAAGCGGTGGGGCTTCAGCGGCGAGGTTGCCGATGAGCTCGCGCACTACCGCAACACCAGCGTGCGCCACCTCTTCAAGCAGGGCGAGTCCTCACCCTTCAAGTACGTGAACTGCTGATAGCTGACCACGCTGTTTGACATCGCCCTGAGGTTCTTCTTACGCCCGAAATCATGGTTGGCTTCTGAGAGAATCCTGTTACGATTTCCTCTCATGAACACGGCTCGACTAGTGCGGGAGCGGGTGGCGAACGCTCCGGAGCGCAGTTTTGTCGCGGTTGCCGACATGGTGTGGCCGCGCCATGCCGTGGAGTGCGAGTTGTCTCGGTTGGCTGGGCGCGGCGAGGTTGTCCGGGTGCGAAAGGGGCTCTATTGGAAGGGCCCCATGA
>JAPPKI010000110.1 GCA_028820035.1 bacterium
GCCCAGGCCATTGCCGCCATGGCCTATGGCACCGAGTCGGTGGGCGCGGTGGACGTGATCGTGGGGCCGGGCAACGTGTACGTGGCCATCGCCAAGCAGTTGGTGGCTGGCGCTGTCGGGGTGCCGGCCGCGTTTGCCGGGCCGTCGGAGGTTGTAGTGGTGGCCGACGGCACTGTTCCGGCGGAATACGCCGCCATCGACCTCATCGTGCAGGCCGAGCACGGTCCCGACGGATTGGCCTGGCTCATTGTTTGGGATTCCGAAGCGGCTGACGCGGTGGAGGCTGCGGTGGCTGAGCTGCTGTCGGTGGCTGCCCGCCGAGACGACATTGCGGCCACCTTCAGCCGCAGCGGGCACATCGTGCTGGTGGATGGTCCCGAGGCCGCCGCCGAAGTGGTCAACTTCATCGCCCCTGAGCACTTGCAAGTGATGACCGATGCACCCGACGCAGTGATCGACCGGGTTTGCAACGCGGGGGCTATTTTCCGAGGCCCGCTGGCCCCGGCATCCATCGGCGACTATGTGGCCGGCCCCTCCCACGTACTGCCCACCAACGGCACTGCCCGCTTCGCCGGCGCCCTCAGCGTGCGGGACTTCACCAAGCCCATGCACGAGATCAGCGTGGACTCTGAGGGTTTGGCCGCGGTCGGTCCCCATGTGGCGGCCATTGCCGACGCCGAAGGGCTGGACGCCCATGCCCAGTCGGTCCGCCTTCGCGGCGTCGGCAGCAAAGTTAAGAAAGGAACTGATAATGAGTAGCCCCGACCGCCTGGCGGTGAGAGAGAACCTGGCCATGATGTCGGGCTACCACTCGCCGCAGCTCGACGTGGCCGTGCGGCTCAACACCAATGAGTCGCCGGTGCCGCCCCCCGAAGGGTGGGCCGAGGCACTGCGGGCTGCCCAGGCCGACATCGATTGGCACCGCTATCCGGACAGGGGAGCCCACGAGCTCCGCGCCGCTTTGGCCAAGCACGAGGGGGTCGCGCCAGAGCAAGTGTTCGCCGCCAACGGCTCCAATGAGGTGCTCCAGTGCCTGATGTTGGCGTTCGGAGGGCCGGGTCGGGCCGCGCTCACGTTCGAGCCCACCTATGCGCTTCACTCCCACATCTCCCGGCTGGCCGCCACCGAGGTGGTGACCGGCGAGCGGGAGGAGGATTTCTCCCTGGACGCCGACTACGCCTCAGCCATGGTGGCCGAGCACCGACCGGCCGTCACCTTCTTGTGCTCGCCCAACAATCCCACCGGCATGGTGGAGCCCCCCGAGCTGGTGGAGAGGCTGCTGGCCGACGTGTCGGCGCTGCCCGGGCTGTTGTTGATGGACGAGGCCTACGGCCAGTTCGATCCCCACACCGCGGTCAACCTGGTGGACGAGAGCCGCCCGCTGGCGGTGGCCCGCACCTATTCCAAGACATGGTCGATGGCTGCAGCCCGACTCGGCTACTTGGTGGCCCCATCCTGGGTGGTGGCCGAACTGGAGAAATCGGCGTTGCCCTATCACCTCGACACCATGAAGCAGATCGCCGGACGCCTGGCCCTCGACTACGAGGACGAGATGAACGAGCGGGTGGGCATGCTGGTGACCGAGCGGGAGCGGATCGCCGCCGGACTCGACCAACTCCCGGTTCGTCACTGGGAATCGGGGGCCAACTTCATATTGCTCCGCCCTGATTCCGGAGACGGCGATGTCGTTTGGCAGGGTCTCGTGGATCGGTCGGTGCTCGTGAGAAACTGTTCTTCTTGGCCCCGGCTGTCGGGCTGCCTGCGGGTTACCGTGGGAACCCCAGCCGAAAACGATGCCTTCCTGTCTGCTCTCCGTGAGGTGCTGACATGACAACCTCATTTCGAACCGCCTCTGCCTCTCGGAGCACCGCCGAGACCAGCATCGACATCGCCATCGACCTCGACGGCAGCGGCCAGGGCACCGCAACCACAGGGTTGCCGTTCTTCGACCACATGCTGAGCCAGCTCGGTCGCCACGGCGGCTTCGAGTTGCGGGTGGACGCCTCCGGCGACTTGGAGATCGATGCCCATCACACGGTGGAAGACGTGGGCATCCTGCTGGGCTCGTGCTTTGGCGAGGCGCTGGGCGACAAGGCCGGTGTTCGCCGGTTTGCGTCAATCGCGGTGCCGTTAGACGAGGCTTTGGTGGAGGCCGTGGTAGACCTGTCGGGCCGCCCGTTCCTGCACTACGACGTGAGCCCTCCGGGCCAGAAGATCTTGGGC
>JAPPKI010000015.1 GCA_028820035.1 bacterium
TTACGAGTGGCATCCGCTTAGCGGCGTTCGCCTCGACGGCGAGTTCGTGGTGGCCCAATGGGCCGACGGCACCGAACTCCGCTGCTACCGGTGGTGGCTGGCCGAGCAGCGCTATGTAGAGCTCTCTTCCCGGGAAGGCCTGCTCGACCCCTGCGATCTTGGCGACCATTGGCGGGTGGCCGAGGCTTGGGCGGAGTCCGACGGGGCGCTGGCCGTGCGCTGGGGGCACGACGATGTGGTCTCCCGCTACCACCCCGGCTGGCTCCGCCACGTGGCCGACGGCCAGCATCGCCCCGAGAGCTTTCTCCCGGAACCCATCGCGTGGGACTCCTCGCTGCTTCCCGAACCGGTCACCTACCACGGTCCGACGGTGCTGGCCGACCCCGAGATGCTGCGACTCTGGCTCAACGACTTGGCGGCCTACGGCCTGACCCGGCTCACCTCGCTTTCCGTTGAACCCAGCCAAGTGGAGGAGGTGGCCCGTCGAGTCGGCGTGCTGCGCGACTCCCACTTTGGCCCGGTATGGGATATCGAGGCGGTGCCCGATCCCACCTCCACCGCCTACATGAGCATCGGCCTGGGGCCCCATACCGACCTCCCCTCGCTGGAAATACCGCCGGGGTTCCAATTCTTCCACTGCGTCGAGAACTCCTGTGTCGGCGGGGCCAGCCAGATGAGCGACGGTTTGGCTATCGCCCGCTACCTGGAGCAGCACGATCCCGAGGTCTACGACGCCCTCACTACGCTGAGGTGGGTGTTCCACGGTCGGGGCGCCGAGGTCGACTGGCGCTGGTCGGGGCCGCTGATCGATTTGGGAGTGGCCGGCACACCCCTCACCTTGCGGACGTTCTATCCCGTGCGAACCTTCCCCGACATGGCCACAGACGACATCCCTCGGGCTTATCGGGCAGTGCAGAAGCTGGGCGAGATGTCCCGCGACCCCCGATTCCTGATCACCTTCAGATTGGAGCCCGGCGACATTGCGGTATTCGACAACCGGCGAGTGCAACATGCCCGGGAGCCGTTCGAAACCGCCACCGGTCGCCGCTTGTTCCGGGGGTGCTATATGAACAGCGACGACATCTACTCCAAGCTGCGGGTGTTGAACCGTCGGGCCCAAGAGAGCAAGCTGGCTCCCGCATGAGCGGCGTGTTCATCACTTGTGCCATCACCGGCAGCGGCGACACCACGTCGAAGTCCGACCTGGTGCCCATCACCCCCCAGCAGATTGCCGATGCGGCCATCGACGCCGCTGATGCGGGTGCGGCCATCGTCCACGTCCACGTCCGCAATCCCGACACCGGCGAGCCGGCCCGCGACGTCGAGCTCTATGCCGAGGTGGTGGAGCGGATTCGGGCATCCAGCACCGACGTTGTGCTCAACCTCACCTCCGGCATGGGCGGCGATCTCACCCTCGGTTCGGCCGAGCAGCCCCTGCCTCCCGCCACCGACGGCACCGACATGGCCGGGGCCACCGAGCGGCTGGCCCATGTGCGCGAGCTGATGCCCGAGATCACCACCCTCGACTGCGGCACCATGAACTTCGGCGAGGGCGACTACATCATGGTCAACAGCCCGTCGGTGCTCAACGAGATGGCCCGCCAGGTTCAGAAGCTAGGCGTGCGCCCCGAGATCGAGATCTTCGACACCGGCCACTTGTGGCTGGCCAAGCGCCTAGTGGAACAAGGGCTCATCGACGACCCGGTCATGGTCCAGTTGTGCATGGGCATCCCCTGGGGTGCCCCCGACGACCTAAACACCTTCATGGCCATGGTCAACAACCTGCCCGACGACTGGGTCTTCTCCGCCTTCTCACTGGGTCGCAGCCAGCTCCCCTACGTCGGGCTGGCCGCCATCGCCGGCGGCAACGTAAGGGTCGGTCTAGAAGACAACATCTACCTCAGCCGCGGCCAACTAGCCACCAACGCCGCCCTAGTAACCCGAGCCGTAACCATCCTCGAATCCATGAACTACGAAGTCCTCGGCCCCGAAGCGGTGCGCGACAAGCTGCACCTGACGAAGCACTGACACTCGCCGCCCTACCAAGCTTCGGCATAGATTGATGGCGTGAGCGTGGAGATTGCTATCCGGGGCGGCATGGTTGTCGACGGCACCGGTGGTCCTGCCCGAAGGGCCGATTTGGGCATTGCCGACGGCCGAATCGTCGAAATCGACCGAACCGTCAAAGCCCCCCAAGAGATCGACGCCAGCGGCCGCCTAGTC
>JAPPKI010000533.1 GCA_028820035.1 bacterium
ATCCAGTGCTATCCCGGCCGGGAGCTCAACACGTTCCGCTGGGTGCCCCTTGCCGTCGACCAGACCCTGCTCATCCGAGAATGGTGGCTCGACCGGGCCGACCTCACCCCCGGGCAGCGGGAGGTGATCGAGTTGGACTGGACCACCACCGTGGTGGAGGACTTGAGCATCATGGAGTCGGTGCAGAAGGGCGCGGCCAGCCGCGGCTACCGGCCCGGCCCCTTGATCGTGAATCCCAGCGGGGTGGCCGACGTCCACTCCGAGAATACCGTCGCCCATCTCCAACGGCTGCTGCTGGACGCGCTGGATGGCCCCTGACAACCAATCGCCATCCCGCCGGTTGGCCGACTACCTAGCCGGACTGTCAGGCCGGGTCGAAGATCGACTCCTGCACCGGGCCGCCGATGCCCTGATCGACACCGTGGGGTGCATCATTCAGGGAGCGGGCCAGCCGTGGTCGCAGGCGGCTATTGATCACGCGCTGGCCACCGGCGGTGATGGGGCGGCCACTGTGATCGGCGCCGACCACGGCACCGGTTCGGGCACGACACCGGCCATGGCCGCCTTCGCCAACGGCTCCTCGGCCCATGGGTTCGAACTAGACGATGTGCATGAAGAGGCCATCAGCCATCCGGGCGCGGTGGTGGTGCCGGCCGCCTTGGCGCTGGCCGAAGACCGAGAGGCGACGAACCTCGATCTGCTCGAAGCAATCCTGATCGGCTACGAGGCCATGGGCCGAGCTGGTATCGCCGTCGGACCGGCGGCCCACATGCTGGCTGGATTCCACCCCACCTCGATGTCGGGGGTGTTCGGCTCGGCTGCGGCCGCGGGACGCCTGCTGGGATTCGACGGCCAAACCATGAATCATGCCTTCGGCATCGCCGTCTCGCTGGCTTCGGGCACCATGGAGTTCGCCTCCTCTGGGGGGATGGCCAAGCGGATCCATGCCGGGCGAGCAGCCGAGGCCGGGCTGCTGGCCGCCTCCCTCGCCGCTCGGGGAGTAGAGGGCGCCGACGACGGGCTAGCCGGGCGCTACGGCTTCTGTCGGGTGTTCGGCGTCGAACCCGAGCTCGATCGGCTGACCGACGGGTTGGGCAGCCGCTGGATGATCGACGAGATCACGGTCAAGCCCTATGCGGCGTGCAGCGACATCCACCCGCTGATACAAGCCACCGCTGAACTTCAGGCTGAGCACGGCTTCGACCCAGCCCAGATCATCCGGATCGAAGCCGACTGCCCCACCAAGGCGGCCACCCAGAACAGCATGGACGGCACCGCATCGGTTATGGCCGCGCAGTACTCCGCGCCTTTCAACATCGCGGCAGCCCTCCTGGCCGACCCCCGCGACCCGGCCACATATCGGCTGGAGAGGATTGCCGACCCCGCGCTGGCCGAGCTTCAGGCCAAGGTGGCTCCGCTCCAGCCGGCCCCAGAGTTCGACCGCACCTATGCCTGGAAGATGGGAGGCAGGGTGCGGGTGGTCACCGCTGGCGGGGAGATGTTTGAGCGGACCGTTCACGGCCAGAAGGGCTCCATGCACGACCCACTGAGCCGACCGGAGCTCGATGCCAAGTTCGAGCGCTTGGTGGGCAGCTTGGCTCCCGTAGGCACCGCCGACGCCATTCGACGGGCTCTGCTCAATCACCATCAGGTTGCCGCCGGGCTGTTGAGCCGGATTGGCGGCGGGTAGACACCCACGGGTGATCGCTGTTCGGGCCTGCTGCTTGACGCCCGCCGTGTGCCACGATTGACGCCATGGTCGACATCGCCACAACGGACGAGGCCGAGATCCTTGGCACTGCGGTAACTGCCTCGGGCCTCGCCGCCGATGCCCCGGTGAAGATCCCCGTCCAGCGTTACCTCTCCGCCGAGTTCGCCGAGCTGGAATACCAGCGCATGTGGCCCAAGGTGTGGCACGTGGCCTGCACCGTCGACCACATCGCCAACCCCGGCGACTGGTTCGAACACCGCCTCGGCAAGTACTCAATCATCCTGGTTCGGGGTGAAGACGGCGTGCTTCGGGGCTTTCAAAACGTCTGCCGCCACCGGGGCAACTCCATCTGCCAAGGCTCGGGCACCGGCATCACCGAGCTGCGCTGCCCCTACCACCGCTGGGCCTGGGACCTCTCCGGCCGTCTCCGCGAGATCCCCTCCCGCCGGGGCTTCGGCCCCATCAGCAACGACGATCTCCCCCTGGTGCCGGTGCAGGTGGACACCT
>JAPPKI010000043.1 GCA_028820035.1 bacterium
TCATGGGGCCCTTCCAATAGAGCCCCTTTCGCACCCGGACAACCTCGCCGCGCCCGGCCAGCCGGGACAACTCGCACTCCACGGCATGGCGCGGCCACACCATGTCGGCAACCGCAACAAAGCTGCGCTCCGGAGCGTTCGCCACCCGCTCCCGCACCAGTCGAGCCGTATCCATGAGAGGAAATCGTAACAGGATACTCTTAGAAGACAACCATGATTTCGGGCGTGAGAGGAGGCTCAGGACGATGTCAAACAGCGTGGTCAGCTATCAGCAGTTCACGTACTTGAAGGGTGAGGCGTGCCCTCGTTTGAAGAGGTGGCGCACGCTGGTGTTGCGGTAGTGCGCGAGCTCTTCGGCAACCTCGCTGCTGAAGCCCCACCGCTTGCGGGATTTGCCGATGTCGTGTTCCCAGTCCTGGTCGCCTGGCTGTCGCTGTCGCCAGTCGCCAATCTGGTACACCTCGCGGATGGCTCCCCGGTTGACGGCAAAGGCGTAGTCGGCGCCGTTGCGGCGGGGCCCAAGCGTCCACCAGCCTTGCGTTGTCTCGTGCAGTTCCTCGGCGGACATCTCCGGTGACCAGAGCCGGGGAATCCGAAACAGGATCACCCGCTCTTTGATCTCGGGCGCTGGGGGAGCATCAAAGAGCGATATTGCGACATCAGTGGTCATTCGGCCCCGCCGCCAAACGTGATGTCCCTCGGCCTTGTTGGTGGGCTCGTCTGTGCCCAGCAGCTGAATTGCCGCTGCTTCGACCTCGAATGCCGTTCGGTCGGTGAGCCCGAACCGCAGCAGCTGATGTTCGACTTGTTGGCCTGCGCCATGGATCTCCCTGATCCGATCCAGCTTGTCGCTCCCCGCCTCCTCGTCGCCAAGGGCATCTTGGGCGTGGGCGAACACCCGGCTCCCGTTCCCCTTTCCCACATAGAACACCTCGCCGCCGCGCGGATCGATCAACAGATAGACGTACGCCTTGAGCTGCTCGCTCACGTAGGGCGAAAATGCGCTCACCGACCGTGCCCCCACCCGAAACACCCGCGACTTCTGTTGGCAACGCTCAGAACGGGCTGGCTCCGTCTGCAAGTCCCATGTATTGCAGCACCCTTGCCCTGAGCAATTCCATCTTCTCGTCTGGCAACAGCCCTGTGTGGTCGCCCAGCACCTTCTTCTCCAGTGGCTGGATGGCGGGAACCCGAATCCAAGTCTTCTTGGGGCAGTTAGCCTCTCCAGCGGCGAGCTTGACGCAGAATTTGGTCTTGTGCGTTGTCGAGCTGGACATCGGACAGCCCAAGACGAGTGGCCAAGCGGTGTTGTCATTGGATTCTTGGCCGCTGACAATCACAAACGGACGGCGCTCATCATGATATTCCCGCGCTGAGTCGGGCGGGAGCGATATTGCGTCGTCCGCGACTAGATACACGCCTCCAGTCAGGATTCTCACAGAATCTACAGAATCCTGCGGGTGGCCCTTGCGCGTGCATCGGCCAGGGCCTCTAGCTCTTCCACCAAGAAGGAATAATCTTCGCTTGTCGGAGTGTCATCTGGCGGCTGATCGTCCAGAACCCTCTGATATCGGGCCAAAGCCGGTCCTATGTTGGGAATCTGCTCATTCTCATCCAAATCGAGGAGGCCTCCTCGATCATCGTTCTCCTTGGCCTCTACCATCGGCGGCGTCTGATAGGCGTGCCTTTTCAACCTGTTCGCTGTCCAGCTCCCCATGTCGTCCAAGACGGCATCGATATGTGCGACAAAAGCATCTGACCCGTCAATTAGAGATGACGATATATGGGCGGCCTTGAGGTCGTGCTCCCTGTTTTCGCTCCACCGTCCCCACCGTGTTGTTTTCCTCTCAACGACTCCTTGTTGGACAAGGCCGTCTTCTATAGAGGAGAGCACATTGTCGAATGGTCCATGATCCAGCCATCGCCACGCTATCCCTGACCCTGTGGCGCCACTTTGGTCTACGGAGCGGAGGTCAGCCAGATAGAGCAACTTGGCGACCTTGGTGCGGTTGATCTTCAAGTTCTTCCTTGAAGCCAGAACCAAGAGGGCCTCAATGCACTTTGCTGCGCGCTCTTTATTGGTAGCTACCAAACTCATACATTCCCGCTCACTACAACCCGTTGGTGCAAGTGGGGCAAGCTAGTGGCTGACACCGACCTTGGCCAGAGGCGGTCCATTCGTCCCTGTCGTCCAAGAATGCCCATACTGTATTTT
>JAPPKI010000136.1 GCA_028820035.1 bacterium
TACATCCACCCAGCCCTACCAGAAGTAGTAGAGCAAGCCCTCCTAGAGCTCTAGACCCGAGTCTCCCGGCCCGGTCCGCACGGTATTGATCGGAACCGCAGGTTTGCGTAGGGTTCTCCGTCGTGGCTGACCGGCAATGTAGTCCATTTGAATATCAGTAACAGCACCGGCAAGTGACGCATTTTAGGTCGCCGTGAGTGCTCCGAGCCCACCGCCGATCCGGGCCCGGGGCGTGAGTGTGCGGTACGGGGATGTCTACGGAGTGCGCGATGTCGATGTCGATCTCGGCTTCGGCGAGATCCTCGGCATCATCGGGCCCAACGGAGCGGGCAAGACATCGCTGATCGAGTGCATCGAGGGGCTGCGGAAGCGGTCAGCGGGCGAGATCAGCGTGCTCGGATTGGACCCGGTCAGGTCCCGCACCGAGGTCGCCTCTCGCATCGGTGTGCAGCTCCAGGACACGTCGTACCCGTCACGATCTCGGGTGGGCGAGCTGTGCACCCTGTTCTCCAGCTTCTACGACTCCCCGGTTCCCTTCGATGCGCTTCTGAGCGAATTCGGGCTCAGTGACCAGCGCAAGTCATACGTGGACAGGCTGTCGGGGGGCCAACGTCAGAAGCTCTCCATCGTGCTGGCCCTGATCGGCCGGCCCGAGGTGCTGTTCCTGGACGAGCTCACCACCGGTCTCGACCCTGCGGCTCGCCGCTCCACCTGGGATCTCCTGCGCACACTGAACGAGGCCGGCACCGCAATCGTGTTGAGTTCCCACTACATGGACGAGGTCGAAGCGCTTTGTGATCGGGTCATGCTGCTGCTCGACGGCACCGTGCGCGAGAGCGGCACCGTGGGGCACTTCGTCGATCTGTGCTCCGAGCATCACCACTACACCTTGGACGAGGACCTTGCCGAGGGCCTCGACCTGGACGCCCTCGTGCAGCTCGAGCCCATAGTCTCGGGTGAGCGGCATGGTCGGCGGATGGTGCTGCGGGGGTCGCATCCGGCTGGCAGCGAAGCGCTCGCGGCCCTCCTGCAGTCGCATGGACGCGACCCGACCCTGGTCCGCTACCGACCTCCGAATATGGAGGACGCCTTCATCCATCTGACCGGCCTCTCGCCGGAGGAGGCCGCGGATGCTGGCTGAGGCGATCCGGTTCGAGTGGAGGAGAGTCCTGCGCGTCTTCCCGGTTGTCTTCTTCGCGTTGGCGTTCCCGATGATGATGCTGGTGATCTTCGGCTCCGTCGCTGGCAACGAGCCCACCGACTTCTTCGACGGGTTGGGTACTGTCGATGTCACCGTGCCCGCCTATATGGGCCTGGTGATCGCCGTCACGGGCCTGACGAGCTTCCCGCTGACCATGGCCGAGTACCGCGACAAGGGGGTGCTCCGCCGCCTGCTGGTAACCCCGGCCAGCCCGATGACGCTGCTGGTGGCCCAGTTGGTGGTGAACGTGATGCTCACCGTCGTGGGTCTGGTGCTGCTGGTGCTGGTGGGGGCGGTCTTCTTCGATCTTCATATGGCGGCCAGTTGGGCCGCGTTCGTGCCGCTGCTCCTTCTTGTACTGGTCTCGACCTTCTCGATCGGGTTCCTGATCGCCGCATGGGCACCGAACGAGCGCGCCGCCACCAGCGTCGCGATGTTGGTGTACTTCCCCATGATCTTCCTGTCGGGGTCCACATTCCCGGTGGAAATGCTGCCTGACTCTGTTCTGACCGTGACCAAGGTGCTGCCCTTGACCTGGGGAGTCGACCTGCTGCAGGGTGCCTGGATCGAGGGTGCCACCGTGAACTGGGCGCTCGGAATCGCCATCCTGGCGGGAACGACTGTCGTGTGCTCTCTGCTCTCGGTCCTGTTCTTCCGGTGGGACTGAGCATCGCCTGAGTGCTGAATCGGCGGCGGGCGGGCGGTCCGTATGCTGGACGGCATGGCCAGCACGTTCGGCACCCTCTTCCGGGTCACCACCTTCGGCGAGTCGCACGGCGGCGGCGTCGGTGTGGTGGTCGACGGCTGCCCGCCCAGGCTGGCCCTCGACCCCGCCGACATCCAGGCTGACCTCGACCGGCGCCGCCCGGGCCAGAGCCGGCTGGTCACCCAGCGGGACGAGAGCGACACCGCCGAGGTCCTGTCGGGCACTTTCGGCGGCTACACCACCGGTACCCCCATCGCGATCCTGGTGCGCAACAAGGACGCCCGGCCCGAGGCCTACGAGCATCTGC
>JAPPKI010000483.1 GCA_028820035.1 bacterium
CCAGCGTCGGTCATCTTCCACCCCTCGCCCTCCTCGGCGATGAGGTGCCCCTCCAACCACATGGGCTCGTACCAGGAGAACGGCACGTACAGCTCGGCGCAGTCGATCTGCTCGCGGGGATTGGTGATGCCTGCCTTGCGGTAAAGCGCCTCAGAGCACTCCACCCCGGCTTGGGGCCGCACCGTGTCGCGCCCGGGGAATTGGCCGAATTCGGTGCGCTTGGCGTGGGAGATGACCCACGCCGGCGGGCGGCCCGATTTCTTGGCGATGTCGTCGTTGCCCAGCACCATGGCCGCGGCCCCGTCTGAAGAGGGGCACGACTCCAGGAAGTGGAGCGGATCCCACAGCATGGGCGACTCCCGTACCTTTTCAACGGAGATGTCGGGCAGGTGCAAGTGGGCGTACTCGTTCTTGAGGGCGTTGAGCCGGTCCTTCACCGCCACCATCCAGCCGATGTGCTCGGGGGCCTCTGACCGGGCGATGTAGTTGCGGATCCACGGGGCGAAAGTGCCGCCGGCGCCCTGGCCGCCGCTCTTGCCGCCCGACAGCGCCCAGGTGGCGTTGCCCTCCGACTGCTTCTCGTATGCGATGGTCAGAACGGTGTCGTACATGCCCGATTCCACCAGGTTCACAGCGGAGATAGCGGTGGACGCCCCCACCGACCCCGCGGTGTGTACCCGATGGATGGGCTTGCCGATTGCCCCCAACGCGTCGCACAAGCTCAACAGCGGCATCATCACGCCTTCGAGGGCGTCAGGCGCCTTGCCGATCACGATGGCGTCGACGTCGTCGAAGGTGGCTCCGGCATCCTCCAAGGCCCGGAGGGTGGCCTCCCGAACCAGGCCGTCCAAGGTTACATCGTCGCGGCGACGCTTGTACTTGGTCTGGCCGATGCCCAGTACTGCACAGGGTCGAGGGGCCATTATCCGTCTCCTTCCAACACGCAGAGCAGGTTCTGTTGCAGCGCCGGCCCGCTGGATGCGTGGGCCACGCCTCGGCCGCCATCGCCGTTGCGGATGGCCCGGGCCAGCTCGATCACCCGAGTGAGGCCCACGGCCATAAACGGGCTGCCGGTCAGCGGCCCGCCCGACGGGTTCACCGAGGTCTGTCCGTTGAGTCCTAGAGCATCGCGCAAGATGATCTCCTCGGGGCTGTAGGTCACGGTCAGCTCGGCGATGTCCACCGGCCCGGCATGGAGTCCGACTCGATCAGCCGCGATGCGCACCGACGGGGAGTCGGTGAGGTCCCGCAGCGTGGGGTGATGGGAATCGATGCGGTGGTCGATGGCCCGGATCCACACCGGATTGTCACACAGCTCCCGAGCCTTGTCGGCCCGGGCGATGATCATGGCCGCGGCCCCGTCGCTGGTGGGCGGGCAGTCCAGGCGGCGCAGCGGTTGCTGCACGTAGGGCTCGGCCAGCAATTCGTCCACCGACAGGTTGCCGCTGAGCTGGGCGTAGGGGTTGTTCTTGGCGTTGGCATGACTGCGGGCCACCACCTCGGCGAAGTCCGTCTCGGTGGCCTTGCCCGCGGCGATGAGCGCCTGGGCCTGGAACCCGGCCTGGGTGCGAGGATCCAGCCCAATGGGGGCATGAACGTAGGGGTCGGTCTGGAGCGAGAACCCCTCCCGGTAGCTGCCCGGGGAGCACTTGCCCGAACCCGAAACCAGCACCGTGTCGATATCGCCCGACTGGAGCCGCACGAACCCTTCGAACAGGGCCCAGGCGCCGTCCATCTCCACATGGCTCTCGTACACCGGCGGCCACGCTCCCACCGCGTCGATGTTCATGACGAACGCAAACGGCATTCCCGACAGGTAGTCGCAGCTGCCGGCGATGGTGAAGTCGATGTCGTGGCGGTCCATCCCCACTTGCTCGATCACCGAGTTCACGCACGGCATGATCATGGCCGGCTCGCTGTCGTTGAAGTGGGCGTGAGAGGGGGTCTGCTCAAACGCCACGATGGCTACATCTTCGGCCAGGCTTACCATGAGTGCTCCTTGATCTCGTCGGCGGGCACGTCGGGTTCGCCGGTGGGCTCGAACCGGGCGTACACCGTTTCGGGAATGTTCCCGTAGCGGTTGTCGATGTCTTCCACTGAACGCTCCCCGGGATCGCGCCAGATGCAGCGCATCCTCATGCCCACCCGCATCTCGTCAACCGTCATGTCGCGGATGTCGATGCCGATCACCGGCTGGTCGGTCCCGTCGAACA
>JAPPKI010000189.1 GCA_028820035.1 bacterium
GAGGAGGCCAAGCGGGTGTCGGCCACCGGGGTGTTCGCGGTGGGCATCGGCATGGCCGGCCCCACCATCATCGCCCACGGCACCGATGCCCAAAAGGAGCGGTTCCTCCCCGCAATGCTCAAGGGCGAAGAGGTGTGGTGTCAGCTGTTCTCCGAGCCGGTGGCCGGGTCGGACTTGGGCGGACTGCGCACCACCGCAGTGCGCGACGGCGACGAGTGGGTGATCAACGGCCAGAAGGTGTGGACTTCGGGCGCCCAGTACAGCGACTGGGGCATCCTGCTCACCCGCACCGATCCCGACCAGCCCAAGCACCGGGGAATCACCTATTTCCTGGTGGACATGACCACCCCCGGAATCGAGGTTCGCCCGCTAGTGCAGATCACCGGCGCGGCCCACTTCAACGAGGTGTTCTTGTCGGATGTGCGTATCCCCCACGAGAACATCCTCGGCGGGGTTAACACCGGATGGGGTCCGATCATGACCACCCTGTCCAACGAGCGGGCCCTGATCGGGGGGTCCAATGCCCGGACCCGCTTCAAGGAGTTGGTGAAGCTGGCCCAACAGACCGGCACCGACGGGGATCCAGTGATTCGACAAGAACTGGCCAAGGCCTACACCCGCATGGAGATCATGAAGTACCAGGGGTACCGGGTGCGCACCGCGGCCAGCCGGGGCGAACTGCCCGGACCCGAGAGTTCCACCATGAAGCTGGCCATCTCCCTGCACTTCGGAGAGATGGGCGATTTGGTGATGGCCATGAACGGCGCGTCCGGGATGCTCCACGGCGACAGCGCCCGAGACGAGGGGCGTTGGCAGTACGAATTTTTGGGCCAGTGGGCGTCGCGCATCGGCGGCGGCACCGACAACATCCAGCGCAACACCATCGGCGAGAAAGTCCTGGGCCTCCCCCCCGACATCCGGGTCGACAAGGGCGTACCCTTTAGGGACATACCGAGCGGCAACAACTAGGGAGAGAGCATGAGTATGAGAACGGCTATAGCGGTGGCACTCTCGACGTCGCTTGTGCTGGCGAGCGTGTCGGCGTGCTCCGACGAACCGGACGCCGCACCTGAGGTGAGCACCGCCAGCGAGGTGGTCACCGCCAGCGAGGTGGTCACCGCGGCGGAGGTGACTGATCGCCCTACGCTGAAGGCCTTTGTCGAGGGCGCGAAGAGCTACCTGGAGGGCGTAACGACGGTAACGGGGGTAGCGCGGTTTCGCGATGTCTTCCGATCCGAGGGCCCCTGGAAGTCGGGTTCCCTCTTCCTGATGAATTTGACGCGGGACGGAAATATTTTGGTTCATGGCGACGATCCAACCTCTGAGAACAAGCGGCTGTCCATCGTCGAGGACGAGCTCGGCAGACCGGTGGGCCAGGAGTTGCTTGCCGCGGCCGAGCGTGGCGGCGACTTCGTCGAATACCGCTGGGACGGCACCGATGGGGTGGCTTACGCCGTCCATTACACCTCGGGTCTGACAGGCAACACGCTGGTGGTGATCGGCGGCTTCGCGCAAGACCTGTCCTCGGTCCCGCTCGAATTCAACCCGTTGCCGCCCCCTGAGGTGACGGCCTCCGAGGTGGTGGATCGCCAGACGTTGGCCACCTTCGTCGATGAGGCAGCGAAGGTGTACCGAGACGCCATGGCAGCGCCGAATTTGAAAGGGCTGGGGGACACTAAGACCGCTTTTCGCCAAGAGGGCGGCGACTGGAAATCGGGCTCGGTCTACGTCTTCGTGATCAGCACCGACGGGTACACGCTCTTCCACGGAGGGTTCCCGGTTCGATTCGAGGGTCGCAAGTTCGAGGACATAGACCGCCGGGACGTAGACGGCGTCCAATACCTCCGGGAGTTGCTGGCCGCAGGCGTGGCGGGTGGCGGCTACGTCGAGTATAAGTTCGACAACCCGGCGGTGGAGGGCGACGAGGAGTTTGGTTCGCCCAAGGTCGCTTACGCCACAGGCTTCCGGCTGCCAGGACAGGAACAGGTTTTTGTGGTTGCCTCCGGCTTCTATCCCAGCCAGTAAGACCTGATCCGTCTTCTTTGGGAAGGCGGCTGCTCAGCTCGCGCCATAAACGGGCGCCGGATCAGGCGAACCAGCAATGGAAGCATGCACGGCATCGCCCACCTCAGCAGCCGCGAACTTGCGCCCCACATCCACCACATGGCCGTGCTGCCAGCCGTCGCACACGTTGAGCGCTCCGCCGGCGA
>JAPPKI010000313.1 GCA_028820035.1 bacterium
GGCCATGGCTCCCAAGGCGGTGGCCACCAAGGTGGGATCGACACCGGGCAGCGCCTCCACGTCGCCGAAGCTGATGTGGCCGGTGGTGATGGTGCCGGTCTTGTCCAGGCACAGCACGTCGGTACGGGCCAATAGCTCCACAGT
The DNA here is from genome assembly GCA_028820035.1 of bacterium. Taxonomy (GTDB): domain Bacteria; phylum Actinomycetota; class Acidimicrobiia; order Acidimicrobiales; family Bin134; genus Poriferisocius. Next base: position 145 of record JAPPKI010000313.1, read on the forward strand.
GGCTAGCTCTTTGGCCAGCGCTCGGCGGCGGGCCAGAGCGACGACTCCGGCCACAAAAGAGAGGCTGGTGAGCAGCACCAGCCCGTCGGGGACCATGGCCACCGCGGCGGCCACCGTGCCCTGGAGGGCTTTCTGCCAGCCGTCGTCCTTGTGGGTGTCGAGCAGCACCAAGATGAGCAGGGCAGAGGCGGGGGGAATGATGATGATCAGCCAGCGCAGCACGGTGTCGATGCCCCGGCGCAGTTCACTGTTGACCAGGGTGAAGCGCTTGGCCTCCTCCGACAGCGAACTGGCGTAGGACTCCGCGCCGATGCGGGTGGCCTGGTAGCGGCCGCTGCCCGCGGCCACGAAGCTGCCCGACAGCAACTCGTCACCGGTTTCTTTTTCGATGGGGTCGGCCTCCCCGGTGAGCAGCGACTCGTCGGCCTCCAGCCCAGCAGAGGTGAGGACCATTCCGTCGACTACCACTTGGTCGCCGGGGGCCAGCTCCAGCACCTCGTCGGCTACCACCTCGCTGACGACCACTTCGGCCACATCCCCGTCGCGCACTACCCGGGCTTTGGGGGCGCTGAGTACCGCCAGCTTGTCCAACTCCCGTTTGGCCCGTATCTCCTGGGCCACTCCGATGACGGCATTGGACACCACCACCCCCACGAACAGCCCATCGCGGGGGAATCCGGCCACCAGGATGGCGGCGAACAGCGCGAGCATGATCCCGTTCACCGGGGAGAACACGTTGGCCCGCAGAATCTGGGGCAGCGTGCGCACCGGGGCGTCGGGCACCTGATTGGTGCGCCCAGCGGCCACCCGCTCGGCCACCTGCCCTGCGGTGAGGCCCTGCGCCGGATCGACTTCGGCAACCGAGGTTGTGGCGGTGTCAGGACCCATCAGGTTCCGAAGTTACCGGCTGGAAATCGAAACAGGAGGATTCGCCGGCGGCCAGACGAGCTGCCCGATCATTCACTGCCAGACGCGCAGTGAGCCCTCAACCGTGGCAGCAGCTACCGACAGCGTGCCATCGGGGCGGGTAAGCACCGCGATATTGGTGGCCAGCGTGCCCCCGAGTGGACGACTCCACATGTCTACCGCCCCGTCAGGGCCATGGAGGACCCCGGCGATGTGCTGGCGGTCGAGGGTGGGGAGGATCACCTCGACACGGCCGTCACGGTCGACGTCGGCAGCCACGGCCTGCTCAAAGTTGCGGGTGCCGAATTCATGGGACCGGTAGCCCGTCCGTGTCGCAATAACCCCCAATTTGCTCCCGCTCAGGCTCAGGAACCTCAGCGATCCCTGCGCGTCGGGATAGAGGACTTCGGCGATCTCGGTTTGTCCGCTGGGGCCGAGCGGTCCCACCGCCACCAAGTGGCGCCAGCCCAGCAATCGGTCTACCGGGTCGCTGATCGCCACCACACCGCCGCCGGTGCTCGAGGCCACCACGATCCAGACCTCGCGGTCGTTGCTGAGGGTTAACACCACATCGTTGATGTCGTCGCCGTCGACATCGGCCAGCAGAGGGGCCACCGACTCGATCACATCGTCTTCAGAGCGGTAGACGGTTTCCACCTCGTTCACTCCAACGGTGACCACCACCACAGAGGTGGCCTCCAGGTTGTCGCCCAATGCCGAATGGGGGAAGCGGTCGGTGGGACCGGCTAGCACCAGCACCTTTTCCGGGCTGATCTGGATGACCCGGGTGTCGGGAAGCACCTTCAGGTCGGGGCGCCACAGCGTGCCGTCGGGCTCCAGCACAGTGAGCCGCTGAAGGTTGTCCACGTAGGCAGCTCGGTTGCCAGTCAGATACACCGGCACGCTGTTGGGCGACGCGTTGGCCGGGGTGGTGGCCAGGCGCACCGAATTTCCCTGTACGGCCAGCACCGGCGGCTGGCCGGGGGCCAGTCGGCCACCGGGGACTTCGATGGGAGAGGGCTGGCCCCCAATGGGGATCTGATAGCCGTATACCGTTCCGTCGGCCAGGGCCACCACCCAGACATCTCCGTTGGGGGTGCTGGTGCCGGTGACCCAAGTCGGGATGCCGCCCAGGTTGATGTCCTTG
>JAPPKI010000461.1 GCA_028820035.1 bacterium
CCGGCAAGACCCGCCTGGCCTTCATCAAACACCACACCCGCTTCGCCAACATGGCCCGCTCCGCCTAAGCGGGCCGTTCGGGCTAGGCGGCCTCGGCGGGGGGGTCAATGTCTAGCTTTTGCTCGATGCGGGCCAGGCGCTCGCCGTGGATGCGGATGCCCATTGTCGGATGGGTATCGTCTTTGCATTATTCGGGCATTCGCCAACAGGCAAGCGCTATTCGGCATGGTGCTGGCCGTCGCGCTCGCAGTGGGCGGGGTTGTGGCGCTGCCGGCGGGGGCCTCGGCCCAGACCGTGGATGATGTCGCCCTTCGAGATCGGCTGATCGCCAGCCAGGAGGCGCTGTTGAACACCTACCGCTGCCGATTCGACATCGACACCGAGACCGTGCCCGGAGGATGCACCGGCGGCGCGCCGACACCGGCGGAAGAGCCCGCCCTAGTAGCAGAGCCCGCACCGCCGCTTCCCGCCCTGAGGCCTCCGCCAGGTCTGCTTCGCCTCAATCCCTTCTACCAGAAGTACCTGGACGCCAGCGGAATCCCCATCATCTCTTCGGCCGCGGTACACGACCGAGCGCTGTACCAGGCCAGAAGCCTCATTCACGAGGTGCTGGCCAACCGACCCGACCTCATCGAAGTGCTCGCCAGCACGCGAATGCGCGTCGCCATCATGGCCGAGAGCGATGTGATCACCGACATCCCGGAGTACACGGGGTTGTACCTGCTTTCTCCCGGAAGAGACTGGGACACCGTTTTGCAGGGAGGCGGATTGGGGCCGAGCCGAGCGATCCCCGTATTGGTCGTTGCGGAAGAAAACCTGATCTGCCTGCAAAGCGATCGGATTCCCCACGCAGACGTCTTCATTCACGAGGTTGCCCATGCAGTGCTCACCATGGCGGTCGAGTTCAAGCTGAAGGACTCAGAGTTCCGCTCCCGCGTCGAATCCGCCTATGCCAGTGCGATAGTCGCCGGGCTGTGGCAGCACACGTACGCGGCCACCAACCCCGACGAATACTGGGCAGAAGGGACACTGGCCTGGTTCAACCTGAACAGCCCGCCCGACCCGATCCACAACAACGTCAACACGCGGGCCGAGCTCATCGAGTACGACCCGGCACTGGCCGAGTTGGTGGAGGAGGTCTACGGAGACGCCTCCGCGCCCTCATCGTGCCACCAGACGCTCGACATCTCCTACAACAGCGTGGAGGGCGTGGTGCTGGACCCACACGGACAGCCCGTTGAGTGGGCTCTGCTGTGGTTCGGTTCGGAGGCAAACCCCGATCGCACCTTCGACGTGACCGGTGCCGACGGCTCGTTCATCGCCAGGGTTCCCAACGGCTCATACACCATCGAGGTACACGCCGACCCGCCTGGTGAGTGCTCGTTCGTCGGCTGGTACGGCCAAGGCGGCTTCACCACCAGTGCCGACCACCTCATCCGTATCGAGGTCGCAGACCAAGACGTGCTGGGCGTGCAGATCACGCTGCCCGACGAACTCGAGAACCTCCCCTACATCGAGCAGTGCGCATCGGTAACAGCCCAGCAAAATTGAACGAGGCAGGGACCCCAAATCGCTAACGAGTTGGACAGCGCCAACTACAGTGCCGAGACCGCAGCTGTGCAAGCTGAGATCAACCGTCTCGCTGGCAAGTCGGCGAACGCCACCCGCTACTCCAACGCTGTGGATGCGGCGTGTCGGGCTCTTGGTTCCCAGGACTTTGGCGATGCCGCCAGCTCCCTGGCCCGGGATGCCTGCGCTCCGAGGCCTGGCCCCACGGGACCAGCCCTGAGCTAACCCAAAATCTGGATCCATAATCTGGATAACTTCGGACCGGATAGCTGAAGACTGTTGTTGTCCAAGTTCGTCCCAGATAATCTGGCCCCAATCTTCCCCCTCTTCAACCCTTGTAAGGGGGAAGCATGAATGCGATTGTCTCTGCATTGATCAGTTCCGGTGCCACTGGGCTGATCGGTTGGGTGATCATGACGGTACGGAACAGGCGAAAAGTCAAAAGTGACCGAATCGGCGATCTGCGCGTGGACGTGAACCAGCGATTCGGAGAGCACCGAGACGACATGAACGCGCGCTTCAACGAAAGCCGTGAGGCCATCAATGCGCGCTTCGCCGACCAACGCGAGGAAATGAATGCGCGATTCGCCGACCAACGCGAGGAAATGAATGCGCGATTCAACGAGCA
>JAPPKI010000303.1 GCA_028820035.1 bacterium
GGCCACTGATGTGGGCTACATAGGGGTCATGGGGAGCCGTCGCACCCACGCCACCCGCTTGGAGCGATTGCACGAGGTGGGGGTAGACCAGAAGGGAATCGACCGGCTCATGGCTCCCATCGGGCTGGACATCGGCTCCCGCACTCCCGAGGAGACCGCCATCTCGGTGTGTGCCGAAATCATCGCCAACCGCACTGGACACGCCGCTCCATCGCTGCGCGACAGCGAAGGCCCCATCCACCGCCCACCGGCTGAGGGATGAGGCATCTCGCCCCGCTGGTAGCGGCGGCGCTGGTGCTCTCGGCCTGTGGCAGCTCTGATCCGACCGCCGACCCCGCCGCCGCTCCGGTAGCGCCTACGTCCACCGCGGTAGTCGACGCAACCCAGGCTCCCGACCCAACCGCGGGGTCCACGGCGACGGCTGCTGCCGGTATCTCCCCCACACCTGCACCGATTTCTGCCCTGCCCACTCCGCAGGTCATCACTGGGGGCGAAGGGCCCACTGGGGATCTGGCCTTCGTGTCGGGTGATTGGGCCACCGACTGGTCCACCCGCACCATCGACCTAAACGAGCTGCGCATCGGTATCCAGGTCATCCCCATCCGCGACCGCATCCCGCCTATCGACGATCCCGAATTCGCCGCGGCATCGGAGGCCGGGTGGTCAGACCCCGAACCTGGCCTGCTGCTGGTTGTGGGGGATACCGCCCGCTTCTATCCGCTGGCCATGCTCATCGTCCATGAGATCGTCAACGACCAGATCGATGGCCGACCGGTGCTGGTCACCTACTGCCCGTTGTGCAACAGCGCCCTGGTGTTCGATCCGGTGGTGAACGGTCAGCGACTGCGCTTCGGCACCTCGGGGCTGCTGCGCAACAGCGACCTGGTGATGTGGGACGACGCCACCGAGTCGCTGTGGCAGCAGATCGGCGGCGAGGGGTTGGTGGGAGCCTTCGCCGGCCACCGCCTAGACGTGATCCCGTCGGCCATCGTGTCTTGGGGGGACTTCAAGGCCGGCTATCCCGATGGGGTGGTGCTGGACCCGCCCGGCCGTCCCGCCAGCAGCTATGGCCGCAATCCCTACGTGCAGTACACCTCCCGGTCGGCCCCGATTCCCGTTTTCTTCGACTCCACCATCCTGGACGAGCGCTATCCCGCCCTGGAGCTCACCGTCGGGGTGACGGTGAACGACCATGACAAGGCCTATCCATTCAGCGTGGTGCAGGCCAACGAAGCGGTGAACGACACCGTGGCCGGGGTGCCGGTGGTGGTGCTGTGGTCGCCGGGCACCGCCGACGCGCTGGACTCTCCCGTCACCGCGGGCGGCGCGGATGTGGGGGCGGCCCTGGCCTTCGACCGGCGAGTCGACGGCGAGCCGCTCGAGTTCTCACCCTTAGGCAACGGACGCTTCACCGACAACCGCACCGGTTCGACCTGGAACGTGCTCGGCCAGGCGGTCGAAGGGGAGTTGGCCGGGACCAGCCTCGTCCCGGTAGTACACACCAACGAGTTTTGGTTCGCCTGGTCGGCGTTCCACCCCAATGGCGAGGTGTTCGGACCATGAACATTGAAACCGACCTGATTGTGGGGGCGCGGCCATGACCACCGCCGCCATTGTGCTGGCCGCGGGTGCTGGCACTCGTTTCGGGGGAGACACCCACAAGCTGCGAGCCCCGTTTCGGGGCAAGACCGTGGTGCAACACGCCCTCGATGCCGCGCTGGAGGCCGGGCTCGACGCGGTGTACATCGTGATCGGGGCGGTGGAGTTGCGCGACCTGATCCCCGACGGGGTGGTGCTGGTAGAGAACCACTCCTGGGAACTGGGCCAGGCCACCTCGTTGCGGGCTGGTGTGTTCACGGCTGAGAACGACGGTCACGACGCGGCGGTGATCGGGCTGGGCGACCAGCCCCTAGTGGGTGCCGAGTCGTGGCGGGCGGTGGCTGAGGCCGAGGGCGATCTGGTAACCGCCGTCTACAAGGGGCGCCGTAGCCCCCCGGTGAAGCTGGGGGCGGCAGTCTGGCCGCTGCTGCCCACCAGCGGGGATGTGGGGGCCAGAATGCTCATGCAAATGAGGCCCGAGCAGGTTACGGAAGTATCCTGTGCCGGAGAACCGGTGGATTTTGACACTGTTCAAGACTTGCAAGCATGGTCTTGAAGTGTTCGGAATCGATGTGACTGTGGAGGACTTGCAAGC